>NZ_JBRRCG010000044.1:0-263 GCF_056757995.1 Stenotrophomonas sp. STEN147 | reverse complement strand
TAACCAACTCCCTGGTGGAGCCTGTCGGGATCGAACCGACGACCCCCTGCTTGCAAAGCAGGTGCTCTCCCAGCTGAGCTAAGGCCCCAGAAAGGGACATCTCACACCGGCCTGGCCGATGTAAATCTCTGAATGCAGGTACTTTGTGAAGGCGCCCGACAGGACGATGCTGTCTTTGCTCAAAAGGAGGTGATCCAGCCGCACCTTCCGATACGGCTACCTTGTTACGACTTCACCCCAGTCATCGGCCACACCGTGGCAAG
>NZ_JBRRCG010000043.1:0-445 GCF_056757995.1 Stenotrophomonas sp. STEN147 | reverse complement strand
AAGGTAGCCGTATCGGAAGGTGCGGCTGGATCACCTCCTTTTGAGCAAAGACAGCATCGTCCTGTCGGGCGTCTTCACAAAGTACCTGCATTCAGAGATTTGCATCGGCCAGGCCGGTGTGAGATGTCCCTTTTGGGGCCTTAGCTCAGCTGGGAGAGCACCTGCTTTGCAAGCAGGGGGTCGTCGGTTCGATCCCGACAGGCTCCACCACGTTTGAGTAAGACATTTGGGTCTGTAGCTCAGGTGGTTAGAGCGCACCCCTGATAAGGGTGAGGTCGGTGGTTCGAGTCCTCCCAGACCCACCATTCTCTGAATGACGCATACATTCGATCTTTATACGCATCGGCACTGTGGCCGGTACGTGTTCTTTTAAAACTTGTGACGTAGCGAGCGTTTGAGATGTTCTATCAGACGTGTCGTGAGGCTAAGGCGAGAGACGAAAGTC
>NZ_JBRRCG010000042.1:0-519 GCF_056757995.1 Stenotrophomonas sp. STEN147 | reverse complement strand
TGTGGAACCACCCGATCCCATCCCGAACTCGGAAGTGAAACGCAGCTGCGCCGATGGTAGTGTGGCTCAAGCCATGCGAGAGTAGGTCATCGCCAGGGTTTATACCCAAAACCCCGCTGCTCACGCAGCGGGGTTTTCCTTTTTTTGCAGGCACCTGGTTTTGACCTGGACTTGCGGCAACAACTTCACGAAGAGCTTCAGGTTCCTCAAACAAGTTGTTGACAAAGCTGAAAGGCCTGCCATAATAGGCGGCTCGCAACGACGAAAGCCCCTCGGGGACAACGACGAAGCAGCTCCGGCAACAACGTCCACCCCGGTGCGACGGCCTTGAAAAAGGTGTTGACGAAGCGGAAAAGCCGGCTATAATGGGCGGCTCGCTACGAAGGAAACTTCGCAGCACACGGGAACGGCGCTGAGGCCACTTCCCCGGATCTTTGAAAGTATGCGCAGGTATCTTGTGAAGGCGCCTGCAGGAAGGATGATTGTCCATCTTGCAGACGTTTGATCAAGCAACTATTA
>NZ_JBRRCG010000041.1:0-524 GCF_056757995.1 Stenotrophomonas sp. STEN147 | reverse complement strand
CCTGGAGGGCGACATCGACCGCCCGGTGGTGGTCGGTGCGGTGTACAACGGCCGTGGCCAGCAGGACGCGCAGCACAACCAGATCAACGGTGGCGGTGCCAACGCCACCGGCAATGCGGCGGCATGGTTCGAGGGCAACGATCACGCCGCGGTATATACCGGCTTCAAGAGCCAGGCGCTGGCCGACAGCCAGGGCGGGCAGGGCGGCTACCAGCAGCTGCGCTTCGATGACACGCCGGGCCAGGGCCGCGCGCAGCTGTCCACCACCCAGCACGAGACCACCCTGACCCTGGGCCATCTCAAGGGCGGCCAGGACAACGTGCGCGAGGGCGAGCGGGGCTTTGGTGTGGAGCTGTCCACGCAGGCACAGGGTGCACTGCGCGCCGGCCGTGGCCTGCTGCTGACCACCGAGCCGGGCACGCCGCAGCTGGCGGCGCCGCAGGCACTGAGCCAGTTGCAGGAAAGCCAGCAGCTGCTGCAGCAGCTGGCCGAGTCGGCAGGCAAGCAGCAGGCGCAGCTGCCTG
>NZ_JBRRCG010000040.1:0-540 GCF_056757995.1 Stenotrophomonas sp. STEN147 | reverse complement strand
GACTTTCGTCTCTCGCCTTAGCCTCACGACACGTCTGATAGAACATCTCAAACGCTCGCTACGTCACAAGTTTTAAAAGAACACGTACCGGCCACAGTGCCGATGCGTATATAAGATCGAATGTATGCGTCATTCAGAGAATGGTGGGTCTGGGAGGACTCGAACCACCGACCTCACCCTTATCAGGGGTGCGCTCTAACCACCTGAGCTACAGACCCGGAAAGTTTTTCTGGAGAGTCCGCACATGGATGTGCGGGCTTTTCCGGAAGGATCCGGATAACCAACTCCCTGGTGGAGCCTGTCGGGATCGAACCGACGACCCCCTGCTTGCAAAGCAGGTGCTCTCCCAGCTGAGCTAAGGCCCCAGAAAGGGACATCTCACACCGGCTTGGCCGATGCAAATCTCTGAATGCAGGTACTTTGTGAAGACGCCCGACAGGACGATGCTGTCTTTGCTCAAAAGGAGGTGATCCAGCCGCACCTTCCGATACGGCTACCTTGTTACGACTTCACCCCAGTCATCGGCCACACCGTGGCAAG
>NZ_JBRRCG010000039.1:0-1409 GCF_056757995.1 Stenotrophomonas sp. STEN147 | reverse complement strand
CAGGCCGACGGCAGCCTGCGGCCGTTGCATGGACGCATCACCGCCGCCGAGCGGCTGGGCAGCAATGGCGGCCTGGCACGCTACCGGCTGCGCCTGCAGCCGTGGCTGGCGTTCCTGTCGCAGCGGGTGGACAGCTATGTGTTCCACGACAGGACGGTCGTGGAGATCGTCGAGGACATCTTCGCCGACTACGGTGGTCTGGCCCCGGCCTGGCGCTGGTCGCTGGCCGATGCCGGCCAGTACGCGCGGCGCAGCCTGACCACGCAGTACCAGGAAAGCGACCTGGCCTTCCTGCAGCGCCTGCTGGCCGAGGAAGGCATCTATTACTGGTTCGAGCACGCCGGTGACCCTGGCAGTGCCGACTTCGGCAGCCACACCCTGGTGCTGGCCGATCACAGCCATGACACCGCCGAGCTGGGCAGCGTGCGCTTCCATCGGCGCGATGAGAGCGAGCGCAGTGACAGCGTGCAGCAGTGGTCGACCGCGCACCGCTGGCGTCCGGGCAAGGTGCAGCGTGCCACCTGGGACTACCGCACGTTGGAGCGCCGCCAGGCCAGCGCCGAAAGCGGGCAGGCCAACGACCTGGGCATCATCGACCGCGACACCTGCGGCCCCTACGGCTGGCAGGACAATGCCCGCGGCCAGCGCCGCGCGCAGCAGCACCTGGATGCGCTACGCGTGCGCGCGCAGACCATCGAGGGTGCCGGCCAGTGGCGCACGCTGGCCCCGGGTGCACGGTTCGGCCTGTCGCAGCACCCGCAGGTGAGCCAGGACGCGCAGTTCCTGTGCCTGTCGGTGCAGCACCAGGCGCGCAACAACCTCGATGCCGATGTATTCGATGCGCTGGAGCAGACCCTGGGTCCGTCCAGCGTGGCCGCGCCGGCATTGCCGGGCGCGCTGTCGGGCCTGGCCAATGGGCATGCGCCCGGTGAGGTCTCCACCGCCTTCTACGACAACCGCTTCGTGGCCATCCCGGCCGAAGTGACCTACCGGCCACAGACCGACGATGGCCATGGCGCGCATCTGCATCCGCGGCCGACCATCACCGGCACGCTCAGTGCGATCGTGGTCAGCGATGGCGACCCGCTGCTGTCCGACCGCGACCACCGCATCAAGGTGCAGTTCCCGTGGCAGCGCGGCGGCAACGCCAGCAGCGGGCTGGCCCATCCGGGTGGGGACGACAATGCCCCGGCCACCGGGGGGGCCTGGACGTGGGTGCGGGTGATGACCCCATGGGCGGGCGACAACTGGGGCGGCGTGGTGCTGCCACGGCGCGGCCAGGAAGTGCTGGTGGCGTTCCTGGAGGGCGACATCGACCGCCCGGTGGTGGTCGGTGCGGTGTACAACGGCCGTGGCCAGCAGGACGCGCAGCACAACCAGATCAACGGTGGCGGTGCCAACGCCACCGG
>NZ_JBRRCG010000037.1:0-2572 GCF_056757995.1 Stenotrophomonas sp. STEN147 | reverse complement strand
GTTTTTGCGGGCGGTGCTGGCCCCGGAGCACCCCCCCCCCCCCGGGTCGCGCGGGCAATCCCCCGGCGGATGCCTCATCCGGTCAAGGCCGGGGGCGCGCGGCGCCCCCGGCCTTTGCCTTACTTCAGACCATCGCTGACGGCCTTGGTCAGCGTGCCCTGCGCATCGTCACCACTGAATTCCCAGACGAACGCGCCGCCCAGGCCCTGGGCCTTCACGTAGCCCATCTTGCGGGTGATGTTGGCCGGAGTGTCGAAACTCCACAGCGTGCTGCCGTTGTAGATCCAGGTGGCGCCGGCGGTGTTGTCGGTGTAGCCCGGCCAGGCCAGGTTCTTCAGTACCTTCCAGTCTTCGATGCCGGCCTCATAGGTGCCCGGTGCGGCGCCTGAGGCGGTCTGGTACAGGCCATTGTTGGCATTGGCCACGCCCGTCCAGCCACGTCCGTAGTAGCCGATGCCCAGGTTGAGCTTGGCGGCCGGCACGCCCCGGCTGATGAAGGCCTCGATGGCGTCGTTGCTGTTGTACAGCTTCTGGTCGCCGGTGGATGGATCATTCGGCGAATCGAACAGCGCCGACTGGTGATTGGTCCTTGCATCCCACGCACCGTGGAAGTCGTAGGTCATCACGTTGATGTAGTCCAGGTACGGGTGATACGCCGCCGGGTCGGTGACACGGATCTTGTCGATGCCGGCACCCACCGCCACGGTCAGCAGCAGGCCCGGACGCACCGCATCGAGCTGGCGGCGGAACTCGGCCATGAGCGCGGTGAAGTTGGCGTTGTCCTCGGGCTTGCCGCACTCGATGCCGCAGGCCACGGGGTATTCCCAGTCGATGTCGATGCCGTCGAACACGCCCAGTGCTGCGCCCGTGCCGCCGGCACCGTCGGTCACCGGCAGGTTGCCCTTGATGTAGGCGTCGATGCAGGAGGCGACGAAGGCCTGGCGGTTCTCCGGACGGGCCGCGCTGGAGAATCCACGCGACCAGGTCCAGCCACCCAGCGAGATCAGCACCTTCAGGCCCGGATGCTTGGCCTTGAGCTGCTTGAGCTGGTTCCAGTTGCCGCGCAGCGGCTGGTCCCAGGTATCGGCGCTGCCACTGACGCTCTCGGCGGCGCTGAAGGCCTTGGTGTAATCGGCGAACGCATCGCCACCGGCGCCGCTGTTCGGATCCGACGGCTGGGTCACGCCCACTTCGCAGCGGTTGTTGCGCACGTTGCCGAAGGCGTAGTTGATGTGGGTCAGCCGCGCGGCGGAACCGCTGCTGTCGATGTTCTTCACCCGGTAGTTGCGGCCGTAGATGCCCCACTGGGTGAAGTAGCCGATGACCCGCTTGCCGGTGCCGCCGCCGTCGCCGGCCAGGGTGGTGGCGCTGATTTCCGTGCCCTGGGCGGACGCATTGCCGGCGTTGTCGCGGGCCCGCACGCGGTAGCGGTAGGTGGTGGATGCGGTCAGGCCGCCATCGACGTAGCTGGTGCTGGACGGAGAACCGACCAGGCTGCCGTTGCGGTACACATCGTAACCGGCCACACCGCTGCCACCGGTGTTGTCGGTGGACGGACTCCAGCTCAGCGCGATGCTGCTGGCGGTCCGGGTGCCCACCGCCAGTCCGCCGGGCACGCTGGGTGCGGTGGTATCGCCGCTGGCAGCGTTGACGGTGATGGTGATGGTCGGGGTGCTGGTGGTGGCGTTGTTGTTGTCGGTGGCCACCGCGCGCAGGGTGTGGCTGCCGGCGCTGGCATTGGCCCAGCTGGCGCTGTAGGGAGCGCTGGTATCCACGCCGATCGAGCTGCCGTCGCGGAAGAATTCCACCTTGCTGACGCTGCCGTCCGGGTCGCTGGCGTTGGCGGTGACGTTGATGGTGCTGCCGGCGCTGAAGGTTGCGCCATTGGCCGGTGAGGTCAGGCTGACCACGGGAGGCTGGTTGACGCCGCCGCCATCGCAGGCACCGAGGTTGGTGTAGTAGGGCGCACCGGCCGGATGGTCTGGCGGGGCGTTCCAGATGTCCTGGTTTGCCCGGTACAGCACGCCGCCCTTCTGCAGGGTGTCGCCGGCGCGATAGATCTTGGCCTGGTCCCATTCGGCCACGCCGGCACAGCTGGCGGCCTGGGCCAGGCCCGGCAGGCTGGCGGCACCGGCGGCCAGGGCAAGCAGCCAGGCCAGGCGGCGGGGACGACAGCTTCGGGTGGAACGTTCGGCACTGCGCACAATCGGGTCGTACATGGTGTGTCTCCGATCAAAGGGCGCGCGGGCCCCGATGGCGCCGCGCGTGACGCAGGTCCGGGCGTCGCCGGGGAAGGCGACGGGAGGGGCCGGACGGAGGCACCTGGGAGGCCGGGGAGAGAGTCCGGCACCAGGTGGGGACAACGTTGTCATCAATTGCGTGGTCAATCCGTGAGCAAGCGCATGGTTCCGGGATTCGGGCGGAGCGCGCTGGCGCGCGGTCGGCGGCCAGCGGCGGAGCCCCTTCGTGGCTGGGGGGGGGGCGCTTACAGCGGATTTATGGGAGTTGGGGGGGGGGGGGGGGGGGGGGGGGGGGGGGGGGGGGGGGAAAAGAGTAGAGAGCGGGGGGGCAC
>NZ_JBRRCG010000036.1:0-3328 GCF_056757995.1 Stenotrophomonas sp. STEN147 | reverse complement strand
TATACGCATCGGCACTGTGGCCGGTACGTGTTCTTTTAAAACTTGTGACGTAGCGAGCGTTTGAGATGTTCTATCAGACGTGTCGTGAGGCTAAGGCGAGAGACGAAAGTCTCTTTATTGATTGAGTCGTTATATTCGTATCCAGGCTTTGTACCCCTGGATCAGATATGACCCAAGGCAACTTGCGGTTATATGGTCAAGCGAATAAGCGCACACGGTGGATGCCTTGGCGGTCAGAGGCGATGAAGGACGTGGCAGCCTGCGAAAAGTATCGGGGAGCTGGCAACAAGCTTTGATCCGGTAATGTCCGAATGGGGAAACCCACCCGCTTGCGGGTATCCTGCAGTGAATACATAGCTGCTGGAAGCGAACCTGGTGAACTGAAATATCTAAGTAACCAGAGGAAAAGAAATCAACCGAGATTCCGTCAGTAGCGACGAGCGAACGCGGACTAGCCCTTAAGCTGGATTGGTTCTAGGAAAACGCTCTGGAAAGAGCGGCCATAGAAGGTGACAGCCCTGTATCTGAAAGGGCCATTCCAGTGAAGACGAGTAGGGCGGGGCACGTGAAACCCTGTCTGAACATGGGGGGACCATCCTCCAAGGCTAAATACTACTGACCGACCGATAGTGAACCAGTACCGTGAGGGAAAGGCGAAAAGAACCCCGGAGAGGGGAGTGAAATAGAACCTGAAACCGTGTGCGTACAAGCAGTAGGAGCTCCGCAAGGAGTGACTGCGTACCTTTTGTATAATGGGTCAGCGACTTACTGTTCGTGGCAAGCTTAACCGTATAGGGGAGGCGAAGGGAAACCGAGTCTGATAAGGGCGCATAGTCGCGGGCAGTAGACCCGAAACCGGGTGATCTAGTCATGCCCAGGGTGAAGGTGCGGTAACACGCACTGGAGGCCCGAACCCACTCCCGTTGCAAAGGTAGGGGATGAGGTGTGATTAGGAGTGAAAAGCTAATCGAACCCGGAGATAGCTGGTTCTCCTCGAAAGCTATTTAGGTAGCGCCTCATATGTATCCTCTCGGGGGTAGAGCACTGTTATGGCTAGGGGGTCATCGCGACTTACCAAACCATTGCAAACTCCGAATACCGAGACGGACTGTATGGGAGACACACGGCGGGTGCTAACGTCCGTCGTGAAAAGGGAAACAACCCAGACCCACAGCTAAGGTCCCAAATTCAGTGCTAAGTGGAAAACCATGTGGAAAGGCACAGACAGCCAGGAGGTTGGCTTAGAAGCAGCCACCCTTTAAAGAAAGCGTAATAGCTCACTGGTCGAGTCGGTCTGCGGGGAAGATTTAACGGGGCTAAGCACTGAACCGAAGCTTGGGGTGCATAACTTTGTTATGCGCGGTAGAGGAGCGTTCCGTAAGCCTGCGAAGGTGGATTGAGAAGTCCGCTGGAGGTATCGGAAGTGCGAATGCTGACATGAGTAACGATAATGCGGGTGAAAAACCCGCACGCCGAAAGCCCAAGGTTTCCTTGCGCAACGTTAATCGGCGCAGGGTGAGTCGGCCCCTAAGGCGAGGACGAAAGTCGTAGTCGATGGGAAGCAGGTTAATATTCCTGCACCTCGCGTAAGTGCGATGGAGGGACGGAGAAGGTTAGGTGTACCGGGCGTTGGTTGTCCCGGGGAAAGGCGGTAGGTTTGGATCTTTGGCAAATCCGGGATCCTTTAAGACCGAGCACCGAGACGAGCCTTTAAGGCGAAGTCACTGATACCACGCTTCCAGGAAAAGCTCCTAAGCTTCAGCTTACGCAGACCGTACCGTAAACCGACACAGGTGGGTAGGATGAGAATTCTCAGGCGCTTGAGAGAACTCGGGTGAAGGAACTAGGCAACATGGCACCGTAACTTCGGGAGAAGGTGCACCCTTTTTGGTGGCTCGTGCGAGCTATAGCTGAAGAGGGTCGCAGTAACCAGGCCGCTGCGACTGTTTATCAAAAACACAGCACTCTGCAAACACGAAAGTGGACGTATAGGGTGTGACGCCTGCCCGGTGCTGGAAGGTTAATTGATGGGGTCAGCCGCAAGGCGAAGCTCTTGATCGAAGCCCCAGTAAACGGCGGCCGTAACTATAACGGTCCTAAGGTAGCGAAATTCCTTGTCGGGTAAGTTCCGACCTGCACGAATGGCGTAACGACAGCGGCGCTGTCTCCACCCGAGACTCAGTGAAATTGAAATCGCTGTGAAGATGCAGCGTTCCCGTGGCAAGACGGAAAGACCCCGTGAACCTTTACTATAGCTTTACACTGAACGTTGAGTTCGTCTGTGTAGGATAGGTGGGAGGCTATGAAACCATGGCGCTAGCTGTGGTGGAGCCATCCTTGAAATACCACCCTGTCGTGCTTGACGTTCTAACCTGGGCCCATTATCTGGGTCGGGGACCGTGTATGGTGGGTAGTTTGACTGGGGCGGTCTCCTCCTAAAGAGTAACGGAGGAGCTCGAAGGTACGCTCAGCGCGGTCGGACATCGCGCACTGTGTGCAAAGGCATAAGCGTGCTTGACTGCAAGATCGACGGATCAAGCAGGTAGGAAACTAGGACTTAGTGATCCGGTGGTTCTGTATGGAAGGGCCATCGCTCAACGGATAAAAGGTACTCCGGGGATAACAGGCTGATACCGCCCAAGAGTTCATATCGACGGCGGTGTTTGGCACCTCGATGTCGGCTCATCACATCCTGGGGCTGTAGTCGGTCCCAAGGGTATGGCTGTTCGCCATTTAAAGTGGTACGCGAGCTGGGTTCAGAACGTCGTGAGACAGTTCGGTCCCTATCTGCCATGGGCGTTGGAGATTTGAGAGGGGCTGCTCCTAGTACGAGAGGACCGGAGTGGACGAACCTCTGGTGTTCCGGTTGTCACGCCAGTGGCATTGCCGGGTAGCTATGTTCGGAAGCGATAACCGCTGAAAGCATCTAAGCGGGAAGCGCGCCTCAAGATGAGATCTCCCGGGGCACAAGCCCCCTGAAGGAACCATGTAGACTACGTGGTTGATAGGTCAGGTGTGTAAGTACAGCAATGTATTGAGCTAACTGATACTAATGATCCGTGCGGCTTGACCATATAACCTCAAGTTGCCTTGGCTTTACGACAGCGTCGTAAGAGCATCCAAGTGCACGCTACGTCACAAGAACTATGCGAGGCTGGCGCCTTGTCCCATCGGGACGAGTGCGACTCTCCAAAAGCCTCCCTGGTGAAATTAGCGCTGTGGAACCACCCGATCCCATCCCGAACTCGGAAGTGAAACGCAGCTGCGCCGATGGTAGTGTGGCTCAAGCCATGCGAGAGTAGGTCATCGCCAGGGTTTATACCCAAAA
>NZ_JBRRCG010000035.1:0-5561 GCF_056757995.1 Stenotrophomonas sp. STEN147 | reverse complement strand
TGGGGGGGGTGGAGGCCCGGCGTGGGTGCGCGCGGGGCCTGCCCGGGGGGCGGGTTGCTTGGGCGGCGCGCCCCGGCCTGGCCCCGGCGCTACCCGCAGGTGCTTACCAGCCGTAGGGCGGCGGGTAGTCCCAGTAGCCCGGGCCGCGACCGTAGTAGCCGCCATACGGGCCGAAGAAGCCCGGGCCCTCGCCTTCGCTGACGTGGATGTTGAGGTTCACCCCGCGGGTCTTGCCCTCGTCGGTGGTGTAGTTCTTGCTCAGATTCAGGGTGGCGGCGTTGTAGTGGCTGTTGCCGCCCCGCTTGGAGTACCCGATGCCGGTGGTGAAACTGCCGGAGACCTTCACCTTGTCGTCCTGCACGTCGGCGATGCGGGCATCGTCGTGCACGCGCGGGCCACTCTTGTCACCGTAGTAGGTGCCGGGCGGGTCCTGCTGCAACGTTGGATCATTGAGGTAACGCATCGGCGCCTGCGGCAATGTCAGGTCCAGCCCGGATGCCTGCGGTGCGGTGGCGCCGGCAGCGGACTGGGCGAGCACGGTCCCGGGCAGGGCCAGGCACAACAGCAGGGTCAGGGGGCGGATCATCTTGGCGCTCCAGCAGACAGGGACCACGCCACACGCGGCGTTACAGGCCGACGCTAGCAGGGCGTGCTTGAATGATGCCTGTCGGCGCCGGATTGGGATAGAGCCGGGCCATGCCCGGCGGCAGGTCACAGCCGCCCGAACCCGAACAGCTCCGCCAGCGGATGCTTGCGCCGCTCGATGCGAGCCCGTAGCAGCTGTGCGCCGATCATGGAATAGGTGATGCCGTTGCCGCCGTAGGCCATTGCCAGGTGCACGCGCGGCCCCCACTGTTCATGCGGACCGAAGAACGGCAATCCGTCGGCGGTCTCGGCGAAGGTACCGGCCCATGAGAATGCCGGTACCGGGTCGAGCCGGGGAAACCAGTGCAGCAGCTGCTTCATGAGCTTGTCTGCCTTGCCTTCCACCCGCCGGTCGCGCCGTGCCGGAATATCGATGGCATCGTCCAGCCCGCCCACCAGCAGGCGACGGTCGCCGGTGGCCCGCAGGTACAGATAGGGGCGCGCGCTTTCCCACACCATCGTGCGCTGCAGGGGGCCCAGCACCGCGGCATCGACAGGGTCGGTGATGAAGGCATAGCTGCTGCGGTTGCGTGCGACGCGCTGCGAGAGCCAGCGCTGGTTGGCGTATCCCATCGCCAGCACCACGTGGCCTGCGCGGATCGTAGCGCCTGATTCGGTCTTGGCGGTAACGCCCCGTGTACCTGGCGTCAGCGTGTGCAGCACGGTGCGATCGTGAATGTGGCCGCCGCGCTGGCGCACCCGCTTCAGCAATCCATAGGTGAGGCAGTAAGGGTCGACCCGCGCTGCCTGCCGGGTCAGCAATGCGCCGCCGGCGTCCACATCGAAGCGCTCCGCCAGGGCCTCCGGGCCCAGCCAGCGGGCGTCCAGGCCGGCGCTGCGGCGTGCCTGGCCCTCGGCCATGAGGCGGGGCACGTCGCGGTGGCGACTGGCCAGGTACAGGCTGTCCATGCGCCGGAAGTCCACGTCCTTCAGGCCACGCGCCACTTCGCCCAGTGCCGGGATCGCCTCGGCACAGGCCCGGTAGGCCAGCGTGGCCGCGTCGTGGCCATAGCGCTGGGCCAGTTCCAGCAGATGGGTGTCGATCTCGTACTGCAACAGCGCGGTGCTGGCGGCGGTGCTGCCCCAGCCGATGTCGCGCTGCTCGATCAGGGCGACCTGGTGACCGTGTGCTGACAGCTCATCGGCGATCAGCGCGCCGGTGATGCCGCCGCCGACCACCAGCACATCGCAGCGCAGGTCGCCCTCCAGCGGGGGAAATGCCTGGATCAGGCCATTGCGTACGGCCCACCAGGGATAGCCACTTTTCAGGTCCATGGTGATGGGTCAGGCGGTGGGATGGCCGGTGTGCGGCGTGTGGATCAGTTCGGACAGATCGAAGCCCTGCAGCCGCGCCGTGGCCAGATAATGGTCCCGCACGGTGGCGTCCAGCTTCGGCTCGCGTGCCAGCAGCCACAGGTAGCGGCGATCGGGGCTGCCAACCAGCGACACGCTGTAGTCCGGAGCGATCTGGATGACCCAGTAGTCGCCCTTGGCGAAGGGCAGCCAGCGCAGGCCCTTGGGCAGGAAGCTCACTTCCAGGCGCGCGCTGTCGTTGTCGACGGGGCAGGCTTCGCCGCTGGCCTCCTCGACCTGGCCGTCCATGCGGCAGCGGTTGTGGACGCTGACGTTGCCGTTGTCGAGCAGGCTGTAGTGCGCCGACACGTCGGTGCAGCCGTCCGGCTCGTGGCGCATGGGCAGGCGCGCGATCTCATACCAGGTGCCCAGGTAGCGGGGCAGCTTGAGGTCGGCGACGGTCTTCAGTGGCAGCTGTTCGGTCATCGGCAGGCGCAGCGGGAACGGGCCTCCACGATGCCGACGGCCTCGCCACGAGCGGGTGAAGCCGGAGCGATGGCGGTGTCCAGAACATTGCGTCGCCGCGGCGTCATTCCCGCTGTCATCGGCGCGGCGGTATCCTGCCGCCAGCGCCGGGTGTTCCGACCCAACCTGAAGTGGAGGTGCCGATGTACCAGGTGATCCTGTTGAAGAGTGAAACCGCGTTCGCGCGCGAGCAATGGCCGCAGGTCGACGACCTGGTGGACTATGAGGGCGTCAGCTACAGTCTGCGCGCCGGTCCGCGCCAGCCGCTGCCGACCGACCACGACTGGCCTCCGGTGGCGGTGTACGCCCCGGACGAAATCACCGAGGAAGAGTTCCAGGACTGGTATGCGCTGCAGCAGCCGACGGTGGAGGAGCTGCGGTTGAAGTACTGAACCGCGGGGGCGGGTGCTGCGGGCGGTGCCGCCCCGGGCATCCGACCTTGACCGGTCGTGCCGTATAGTCGCGCGCAGGCGCGGTGGTCCGCGCGAACCGGTGTGCATCTGGCGTGTCTTCCTTCCTGCAATCGATCCGCATGCGCGGGCCCTGGCTGGGCCTGCTGCTGGGTGCTGCCCTTCTGCTGTCCGCGCCGGTGCTCGCGCAGAACGAGGCGCCTACGCCGAAGCAGCAGCTGGCACAGATTGACAGCGCGCTCAAGGAGATCGACCGCAAGCGTGACGACGCCGAAGCCACCGAAACACTCGGCACGCTTTCAGAGAACGCCTCGAAGGCCAAGCGGGATGCCGAGGCGCTGGACAAGTCCCTGCAGCCACAGCTGGACCAGCTCAATGAGCAGCTGGCCCAGCTGGGTGAAGCGCCGCAGGGCACCAACGAGCCCCCCGACCTGGCCGCGCAGCGACGCACGCTCACCCGCGAGCGCGATGCCCTGGCCGCCTCGGTGGCCCAGGCAAAATCCATCGCGGTGCGTGCCCAGCAGTTGAGTGCGGACATCGACAAGCAACGTTCCGCGCAGATCAGCGAGGAACTGGGCCGCAAGGTCGATTCACCGCTGTCACCGTCGCTCTGGCGGCAGGTGGCCGATCAGCTTCCCGATGACATCGCCCGCGTGCGCCCGTTGGCGCAACAGGGGCGTGACACCCTGGCCAAGGCCATCGACACGCACGGCTGGGGCACCCTGCTGCTGGGCCTGGCCGCAGCACTGGTGATGATGTTCCCGCTGCGCCTGTGGCTGCGCGCGCTGGGGCGCCGGTTTGCCGCCTCGGAACGCGCGCCGGACGGCCGCCTGCGCCGTTCCGGCCTGGCCATGTGGCTGCTGCTGGTGGGCACCCTGCTGCCGGGCTATGCGGTGGTGGTGCTGGTGGCTTCGCTGAATGCCATTGGCGGCATCGCCCCGCGCCTGCAGAATGTGGCCGATGGCCTGGTGGCGGCGACCTTCGCTGCGGCCTTCATCGCCGCGCTCAGCGCGTGCCTGCTGATGCCCAGGCGCCCCTCCTGGCGGCTGCTGAACCTGGATGACACCGCCGCGCTGAAGCTGCGCAAGTACGCCTGGGGTGCCGCTGCGCTGGCCTGGCTGAGCAACGTGCTGGTGGCCATCGACCGTGCCACCCGCACCAGCGACGTGACCACGGTGGCACTGGACGGTGTGATTGCGCTGACCTACCTCGGCCTGATCATGGCCATGCTGGTGACCCTGGCACGCCTGCACCGGCGGCAGACGGCCGAAGCCGAAGCGAAGCTGGAAGCGCAGGCCGAGGGTCTCGGCGCACAGCAGCCGGTGCGCCGCAGCAGTTGGTTGGTACTGGCGCGCGTGGCTGGCAACATCGCGGTGGTGGCGGCGATCATCGCCACGCTGCTGGGCTATGTGAACTTCGCCAAGTTCGTGAACCAGCAGTTGATCGGCGGCAGCATCGTGGTGCTGGCAGCCACACTGCTGTTCAAGTTCGTCGATGATTTCTGCACCTGGCTGTTGAACGCCGACAGCAAGGTTGGCCAGACCATCCTGCTCAGCACCGGCCTGAGCGTCTCCAGGCTGGAGCAGGCCGGCGTGCTGCTGTCGGCGGTGCTGCGCACCTTCGTGGTCCTGATCGCGCTGCTGGCACTGGCCGCGCCCTTCGGCAATGTCGGCTCGATCGTGGAGCGCTTCGCGTCGCTGGCCAATGGCATTCCCATCGCCAAGGACCTGACGCTGGAGCCGGGCCGCATCGTACTGGCCATCGGCGTGCTGCTGGCCGGGCTGGGGGTGATGCAGGTGGTGCAGCGCTGGCTGGCCGACACCTACCTGCCCAAGACCGAACTGGATCTGGGCGCGCGCAATTCAATCAGCACCGTCGCCCGCTATCTTGGCATCATCATCGCGGTGCTGTGGGCCCTGACGGTGATGGGCCTGAACCTGCAGAAGCTGGCGCTGCTGGTCAGTGCGTTGTCGGTGGGTATTGGTTTCGGCCTGCAGGCGATCACCCAGAATTTTGTTTCCGGCCTGATCCTGTTGGCCGAGCGACCGGTGAAGATCGGTGACTGGGTGAAGCTGGGTGACCAGGAAGGCGATATCCGCCGCATCAATGTGCGCTCGACCGAGATCCAGGTGGGCGACAAGTCCACGTTGATCGTGCCCAACTCGGAGCTGATCACCAAGACCATCCGCAACATGACGATGGGCAACAACCAGGGCCGCATCCAGATCCAGTTCGCGGTACCGACCAGCACCGACGTCGCCGGCCTGCGGCAGGCCATGCTGGATGCCTATGGCGCGCACACCAGCGTGCTGCAGACGCCCGCGCCGACGGTGTACATCGACGGCATTGCCGGCGGCCAGATCACCATCAACAGCTTCGCCTACGTGGCCAGCCCGCGGCAGGTGTACGGCACCCGCAGCGATCTGTATTTCAGTCTGTTGCAGATCCTGGCGGAGCGGAACATTCCGCTGTCCACGCCGACGGACATCCACATCACCCGCGACCCCCAGGAGTAGGGGATTCCCGGCAGGGCTGCGCCCTGCACCTGCCGAGGCCGGAGCAACAGCAACAGCAACAGCAACACCAAGCATTCCATGGGATGGCGGGGTGGGTCCGGTTGCGGGGGCCGCTGCAAGTACGTCCATGTAAGCTCGGTCGCCGCATCCATGCGGCTCACGCCCCGCAACC
>NZ_JBRRCG010000034.1:0-5573 GCF_056757995.1 Stenotrophomonas sp. STEN147 | reverse complement strand
GCGGGCGCCGGGGTGGCGGGGGGGTTGGCGGCGGCCCCCCCGGGGGGTTTGGGGGCGCGTGCGCGGGCCCGGGCCGGCCGCTACCGGTCAGCGCAGGGCGCTGGCCGGTACGTCGATGGCCATGGCCAGCGCCAGATGGTCCGAGAAGGCCGCCGGTACGGCTTCGACCGCGCGGGTCTGCAGGCTGCTGCTGACCAGGATGTGGTCGATGGCGCGGTCCGGGCGCCAGCTGGGGAACGTCGGCACGATGCAGCCTGGAGGCTGCAGCCGGGTCTTCTGGTACAGCACCTGCATTTCCGGCCGTTCGGCCAGGCAGTTGAAGTCACCCATCAGCACGGCATTGGGGTGGTCGGACAGCAGCTCGGCAATGAAACCGAGCTGTGCCATCCGCGAACCGGCACCCAGCGAGAGGTGGGCCACGGCCACGGCCAGGCCGTCCCTGCCATCACCGAACCTGGCCAGCAGCACGCCACGCCCGCCGATGCGGCCGGGCAGGGCGTGGTCCTGCACCTCCACCGGCTCCAGTTTGCTCAGCAGGCCGTTGGCACTGGATGCCACCCCGCCCATGCGCCGGTTCGGCTGGTGGCTCCAGTAGTTGAAGCCGGCACGCTGGGCCAGGTAGTGGGTCTGGTTGGTGAAGCCCGAACGCAGGCTGCCTGGATCGGCTTCCTGCAGGCCAACGATGTCGTGCCCACGCGCCAGTGTGGCAATCGCATCAAGACTGCTGCGCTTGCGACCCGCCGGCAGCGCATGTGACCAGCTGCGGGTCACATAGTCGCTGTAGCGGCGGGTACTGGAGCCGGCCTGGATGTTGGCCGTCAGCAGACGCAGGGTCCGTGTAGAGGGGGAATTCACGACCGGGGACAGCTTCTCTTGGATCAGTGAGCCTGGGCCGCACCGCGCTCGCGGGCGATCAGGTGGTCGGCGATGCGCAGCATGTCCGGGAAGCTCTTGCCCTTCACCAGGTACTTGCCGTTGACGATGATCGACGGGGTGCCGCTGATCTGGCTGCGCTGCGCGAACTGCTTGGCCGAGTTGGTCTTGGCATTCACCGCGAAGCTGCCCATGGTGGCGGCGAACTGCTTCGGATCGACGCCGTAGCCGGCGTAGAACTTGGCGATGTCCTCGACCGAATCACGGCCGCGTTCGCCCTTCAGGGTCTTCTGCGAGTGGATGGCGGCATACAGCGCCTCGTGGGTCTTCTCCTGCACGCCCAGCGTCTGCGCGGCATAGAAGGCACGGGCGTAGTCGTCCCAGGTACCGCCGAACATGGCGGGCACGTAGACGAAGTTCACGTCGCCCGGCAGACCGGCCTTCCACGGGCCGACCAGCGGCTGGAAGGCGGCGCAGGCCGGGCAGACATAGCCGAAGATCTCGACCACTTCGACCTTGCCGGCAACCGGCTGGAAGGGCTGGCCGTTCGGAATTTCCTGGTAGTCCTCACCGGCCACCGGCGCCGGACCGGTCAGTGCGGTGGTGGTCGGGGCCGGAGCGGCCGCCGGAGCGGCTTCGGCGGCCTTCTCGCCTTCGGCTGCCGGGGCCGCGCCTGCGCTGTCAGCGGCCGGTGCCGCAGCGGGCTCGGTGCTGGCTGGGGCGGTGGTCGGCTCGGCCGGGGCGGCGGAGGTGTTGGCGGTGCCGTCGTCGGCCTTGCAGGCCGCCAGGATCGGCAGCAGCGCTGCGAGTGCGAGGGCGTAGCGGATCTTCATGGAAGCGTCTCCAGCATCTGGAATGGTGGGGCCGGCGGCGGGCGCCGGCCAGGGGGAAATGATGACACGCGGCGGCGACAGCGCCGTGTCGGGAGTGGGCGTTGGTTCAGCGGCCGCGGTTGGCGCGGACCTGGGCGATCAGCGCCGAGGCAATGCGCAGCTGGTCGTCGAAGCTGTTGCCGCGGACCAGATACTGGCCGTTGATGATCAGCGCCGGGGTACCGGGGATGCGGGTGCGCTGGGCGAATGCCCGCGCCGCGTCGACCTTCTTCTGCACGGCGTCGCCCCGCAGGGCCTGGGTGTAACGCTCGGGCGCCACGCCGTACGCCTTGTAGAAGGTGGCGAGCTCATCGGCCGAGACATTCTGCATCGGCAGGGTGCCCTGCTCGTGCAGTGCCTTGAACACGGCCGCATGGCTGCGCTTGGCGACGCCGACTTCTTCGGCGGCGTAATAGGCCAGCGCCCAGGCATCCCAGGCGCCCCCGAACGCCGCCGGCACCGGAGTGAAGCGCACATCCGCCGGCAGCTTGGCCGCCCAGGCTTCCAGCTGCGGTTCGAAACGCGCGCAGTGCGGGCAGGTGTAGCCGAACACCTCGACCACTTCGATCTTGCCGGCGAGCGGCTGGAACGGACCGGCCTGTGCGATGCGCTCGTAGTCGCGACCTTCGACCAGCGGGGCTGCGGCAGGGGCGGCACTGGCGGCCATCGGCAGCAGCACCAGCAGGGACAACAGCAGGCGGGGAATCAACCTCATCGACACGCATCTCCGTTGAAAAAGCAACGCCGGCGCAGTCGCCGGCGTGAAGGAAACATACCGCAGGCGCGGGCCGTGGTGGCGGCCCGGGCCGACCAGTGGCGGTCAGGGGGCGGCGGCCGGTCGTGCCGGAGTGGCTTCGGTGACCACGTCGTCGGCCCGGTTGTGCAGGCCCTGCAGGTAGCTGGACAGCGCCTGCACTTCCTGTTCGGTCAGCTTCTGTGCCACCGCGGCCATGATCTGGAAGTGCGCCTTGTCGGTTTCGTTGGTCTGCCCGGCCTGGTACTCCTGCAGGCGGCGCGCGACATAGCTGGCGTGCTGGCCACCGATATGCGGGTAGGCCGGGCCCGGGTTGCCGGCGCCGCTGGGGCCGTGACAGGCCATGCAGGCCGGCAGCCCGCGCGACGCGTCGCCGCCGCGGTACAGCTGCTGGCCGATCTGGTAGAACTTCATGCCCTTGTAGGGGCCTTCGGTCACCGCGGTGTCGTCGGCGATGCCGGCGGTGGCCTTCTGCGTGGCGAAGAACGCGCCGATGTCGCGCATGTCCTGCGGGGTGAGGTTCTGTACGAAGGGCACCATCGCCACGGCCGCACCGGAGCTGCGCTGGCCGTTGGCGATCAGGGCCATCTGCTGGGCGACATAGCGCTCGCTCTGGCCGGCGATGGACGGATACATCTCGACCGTGGAATTGCCGTCGGCACCATGGCAGGCCGCGCAGGCCGCAGCCTTGCCCTGGCCAGCCTTGGCATCGCCCCAGGTCGTCTTGCTGAAATCCACCTCCAGCGAGGCGGTGTTGATCGGCCCGTTGTCGGGCAGCGGGGTCAACGTGGTCTGCGCGAACGCAGCGGCGGCAACAACGACAGCAGTGGCAAGGGCGGATACGGCAAGAACGCGAGCGTGGCGCATGCTAAAGCTCCGTATGGACCGGGCCGGGCGGTGGCCGCCGGCATCGCCCGGATTATCAACGGCGTTTCCACGCACGGTCAACGAAGCAGTGCAGCAAAATCCCCGCTGGGGCCGTCGGCACGGGCGCGCGGCGCCGCAACATGCGATCCTATGTGCATGTCATTGCTCCTTGAACGCGCCCGTTACCACCTCTCGGCCCACAACGCGCGGCAGCTGCCGCCCGACGAAGGGGCCGAAGTGGCCTTCGCCGGCCGCTCCAACGCCGGCAAGTCCAGCGCCCTCAATGCGTTGACCCGGCAGAATGCCCTGGCCCGCGTCTCCAAGACCCCCGGCCGCACGCAGCAGCTGGTGTTCTTCCAGATCACCCCGGACGCAAGCCTGGTCGACCTTCCCGGCTACGGCTACGCCAAGGTGCCGCTGGAGCTGCAGGCGCACTGGCAGGCCTTCATCGACAGGTACTTCCGTACCCGGGAGGCGCTGAAGGGCCTGGTGGTGGTGATGGACATCCGCCACCCGCTGAAGGACTACGACCGCCAGATGCTGTCCTACGCCGTGCAGCGCGGCCTGCCGGCGCATGCGCTGCTGACCAAGGCCGACAAGCTGGGCCGCGGCCAGCAGATGCAGACGCTGCAGAAGGTACGCAAGGAGCTGCAGTCGGCCTACGGCGACAGCGTCAGCGTGCAGGTGTTTTCCGGTGAGGACCGCGCCGGCGTGGATGAAGCCCGTGCCGTGATCGGTGGCTGGCTGGGCCTGGAATAACCTCTCGCCCGCCGGGCATGGCCCGGCGCTACCGGATCGGTGGGTGCCGACCTTGGTCGGCACACCCTCACAATGGCGAATACTCCGCCGGCACCCAGGCATAGGCCTGGCCTTCCCTGCGCACGTGGCCCAGGCCCGGGAAAGGCAGATGCGCACCCGCCACCCACCACGCCCCGGCGGTGGCCTGCTGCAACAGACTGCGGCGGCTGGCCGTGGCCGCCTTGCGGTCCGAATCGGCCTCGAACGCGGCTTCCGGGTGGGCGAACTGCACCGCGTGGAAGTGCAGCACGTCGCCCCACACCAGCAGTGACTGGCCCTGGCTGTCGAACCGGTAAGAGACGTGGCCGGGGGGGTGGCCATGGGTATCCATCGCCAGGGCACCGCCGGGGAGGGCATCGCCAGGCTCGAAGGTACGCAGGTGGCCGCTGGCCTGATAAGGCGCCACGGCGGTTCGGGCGAGCGGGAAGGCAAAGCGCACGCCCTCCGGTGCGGTGGTTTCGCTGGCCGGGTTGAGCCAGTAGTCCGCGTCGGCCCTGGACAGCCACACCGTCGCGTTCGGATAGGCCGGCTTGCCCTGCGCGTCGAGCACGCCGCACAGATGGTCGGGGTGGGCGTGGGTCAGCAGGATGTCGTCCACCTCGGCGGGATCCACGCCTGCGGCACGCAGGTTGCCCAGTACCTGGCCCAGGCCGGGACCGAAGCACTGTGCGGTGCCCGTGTCGACCAGGGTGAGGTGATTGCCCTGGCGGATGAGGTAAGCATTGACCGCGGTCTGCAGGCCCTTGCTGTCTTCGGGGACATAGCGGCCTTCCAGCAGGCGGGTGACCAGCGTCGGCGGCACGTCGACCACTTCCTGCCGGCCGAGTGCGACCACGCCATCGAACAGGGCGGTGACCTGCAGGGTGCCGATGCGGTGGTGATAGACACCGGGCATCTGCCGGGTGGGTGCGGGCGAGGTGGCTTCGGCGAGTGCGGTCAGCGGCAGCGCAGCCAGGGCCAGCAGCAGGGCGCCGCGCAGCGGCAGGTGATGCAGGGTCATGAGGGTTCTCGATGGAGGACGGGCGGTTCCGTTGCGGCTAGCGTGCCGTGGCCGGCGTGCGCGTGGCGCTCAAACCGCTGCGCGGAATGCTCAGGGAAGGGGAGGGGACTGGCAGGGCTGCGCCCTGCACCCGCAGAGGCAATTGCAAGAGCCAAAGCAACCACCGAAGCAACAGCAACAGCGGGCTATCCGTGGGATGGCGGCGTGGGTCCGGTTGCGGGGGACGCCGTAAATACGTCCCTGTAGGCTCGGTCGCGCCATCCATGGCGCTCACGCCCCCGCAACCGGACCCACGCCGCCTTCGACAGTTTTCCGCGATCTGTCGGAAATACGCTTGGGGTCAGATCCGTTTTCCGCAGGAAAACGGAGCTGACCCCGGACATTCATTCGATGATCCGCGGGAATCTGT
>NZ_JBRRCG010000033.1:0-12906 GCF_056757995.1 Stenotrophomonas sp. STEN147 | reverse complement strand
TATCTTTCGCAAACTATCACGGGTGCCGGCCCAGGCCCGGGGGTTGTGCGGGCGCGCCCGGCGGGGCGCGCGGGGCTGGCCCCGGCGCTACCGGAATCACACACCCTGGCAGAAGGCGGCGTAATCGATATAGCCCGGGAACGCCATGCCCGGCGGATGTGCCTGCCCGTGCCGCTGCGCTCGCCGGGCGTGGCCCGGCGCTACCGGAATCACCCGCCCCGGCAGAAGGCGGCGTAATCGATATAGCCCGGGAACGGCACGCCCGGCGCGCAGACCGGGCACTGCGGGTCCGGGCCGATGCCGGTTTCGCGGAAGCGCATGCCCAACGCATCGAAGCGCAGCAGACGCCCCACCAGGGGCTCGCCGATGCCCAGCAGCAGTTTCAACACCTCGGTGGCCTGCAGCACGCCGGCCAACCCTGGCAGCACGCCCAGCACGCCGGCCTCGGAACAGTTCGGCGCGAACTCCGGCGGCGGCGGCTCCGGGAACAGGCAGCGGTAGCAGGGCGCGACGCCGCGCTGGCGGCCGGCGTCGAACACGCTCACCTGGCCGTCGAAGCGCTCGATTGCCGCATACACCAGCGGCAGCCGGTGCTTGATGCAGGCATCGTTGAGCAGATAGCGCAACGGGAAGTTGTCCGAGCCATCCAGCACCACGTCCACCCCGTCCAGCAGCGCGTCGACGTTGTCGGAGGTGACCCGCTGCGGCACGGCTTCAATGTCGATGGCGGGATTCAGCGCCAGCAGACGCTCGCGTGTGGAGTCAACCTTGAGCTGGCCGACACTGGCTTCGGTATGCACGATCTGGCGGTGCAGGTTGCTGCGTTCGACGCGGTCGTGGTCGGCGAAGCGCAGGTGCCCGACACCGGCCGCGGCCAGGTAGAAGCCGGCCGGTGCGCCCAGCCCGCCCGCGCCCAGCACCAGCACACGCGACTGCTGCAGGCGACGCTGGCCCGCCTCACCCACCTGCGGCAGCAGCAGGTGGCGCGAGTAGCGATCGAAGAAATCGCGGTCGGCAGCGCTGGCCACGGGCTGCACCAGCGGCAGCGCCTGCTCGCGCCAGGCCACGGTGCCCCCGGCGACCGACGCCACGTTTGCGTAGCCGGCATCGAGCAGGGCCTGCGCGGCGTCGGCCGAACGCTTGCCGGTCTGGCAGATCAGCAGGATTTCCTGTTCCGGGCGTGGCAGGTGCGCGGCCGGGTCGGCCTGCAGTTCCGCCCTGGCCACACCGCGGGCGCCTTCGGCCATGCCACCGGCGCGCTCGTGCGCCTCCCGCACGTCGATCAGCACGGCGCCATGGGCCAGGCGGTCATGCGCCTGCGCCGGGGAAAGCTCTCGGATGCTCATGGCGCCATTATCGCGCAGGCCCTGCCCGCCGAGCGTCCCAGGGGTCACATCCCTGTTCCGAAGGAAAAGGGATCTGACCCCATTCCCCGTCAAACGAAAAAGGCGGCCCTGCGGCCGCCTTTCCGGTTACTTGCCCTTGACGTGTTTCATCAAGCGCCGCTTGGCCTTGATCTGCCGTTCGGTCAGCACGTTCTTCTTGCCCTCGTACGGGTTGGCACCTTCGCGGAACAGGAACACCACCGGCGTGCCGATCAGCTTGAAGCGCTTGCGGAAGAAGTTCTCCAGGTAGCGCTTGTACGACTCCTGCAGCTCCTTCAGGCGCGTGCCATGCACGATGAAGGTGGGCGGGTTGGCCCCGGCCGGGTGCACGTAACGCAGCTTGGAGACGTGGCCGCGGATGGTCGGCGGCGGGTTGGTCTCGTAGGCCACTTCCAGCGCCTTGTTCACTTCGCTGGTGGTGAACGTCTTGTTCGCCGATTCGTGGGCGCGGTGCACCGCACGGAACAGCTCACGCAGGCCCGAGCCATGCTTGGCCGAGATGCGCACCGATTCCGCCCACGGCACGAAGCCCAGCTTGAGCGACAGCATGGTTTCGGCCTGCTCGCGCTGGTACTCGGTCAGGCCATCCCACTTGTTGATGGCGATCACCAGGGCGCGGCCGGCGTCGAGCACGGCCCCCAGCACGGTGGCGTCCTGGTCGGTCACGCCTTCGGTGGCGTCCAGCATGAGCACGGCCACCTGGCACTGCTCGATGGACTGCATGGTCTTGACCACCGAGAACTTCTCGACCACCTCGTCCACCCGCGAGCGGCGACGCAGGCCGGCGGTGTCGATCAGGCGGTATTCGCGGCCATCGCGTTCCAGGTCCACCGCGATCGAATCGCGGGTGGTGCCGGGCACGTCGGAGGCGATCATGCGCTCCTCGCCGAGGATGCGGTTGACCAGGGTCGACTTGCCCACGTTGGGGCGGCCGACAAAGGCGATGCGCACACGGTTCGGATCGTTGTCCAGCTCTTCGCCACTGCCCTCTTCCGGCAGGCGCTGGATCACTTCATCGAGCAGATCGTCCAGGCCCTGACGATGCGCGGCCGAAACCGTCAGCATCTCGCTGAAACCGTAGCGCGCGAATTCCGAGCGCACGGCCATCTCGTCGGTGCCGTCGATCTTGTTGATGAGCAGCAGGGTCGGACGCGACAGCTTGCGCAGCCACGACAGGATCTCGTCATCCAGCGCCGACGTGCCCTCGCGGGCATCGACGACGAACAGGATCAGGTCGGCTTCGGCGGCAGCGGCCCGGGCCTGACGCGTAGTAGCGCCCGCCAGACCCTCGTCTTCCCCGGCGATACCGCCGGTGTCCACGACGAGGAAATGATTGTCCTCGTCGAGGCGGCAGACGCCGTAGTTGCGATCACGGGTGACGCCGGGCTGGTCATGGACCAGGGCGTCACGGGTGCGGGTCAACGCATTGAAAATGGTCGACTTGCCGACATTCGGCCGTCCAACCAGGGCGACCAAAGGCAGCATCGCGATTACTCCGTATTAATTTGCCAACCGGAAGGCGGTCAGCTTGCCATCCACGTTCTGCACCAGCAGCACCCCGTCGACGACGATCGGCTGGGCCAGCAGAGCTTCACCGCCGCTCTTGGCCCGCGCCGCCATCGCGCCATCGGACGTCTGCAGCCAGTGCACGTATCCCTTGTAGTCGCCGACCACCACGTAGTCGCCGTGCAGTGCCGGGCCGGTCAGCAGGCGCCGGGCGAGCCCGGTCTGCGACCACATCGCCGCGCCACTGGCCTTGTCCAGGCCAAACACGCCACCCTTGTTGTCGGTGACGAACACATTGCCCGACGAGACCGCCACGCCACCGGCACCGCCGTGGTCGCGCGCCCACAGCGGGCGACCGGTCGGGCCTTCGATGGCCATCGTCTGGTTCTTGAAGCTGCTCACGAACAGCGTGTTGCCATCGAGCACCGGCGCACCGTCGATGTCGGCCATGCGCTCCAGCTCGGTGCGCCCTTCAGCGCTGCCCACGTTCTGTTCCCACAGGGTGCGGCCATCCTGCATGGCCAGCGCGGCGATGGCGCCGTCATCCCTGCCGATAAACAGCACGCCCGGACCGGTCACCACCGGCGCATTGCCACGCACGGTCAGCGCCGGCAGTTCGCTCGGGTTGAACCAGCGCTGGGTGCCGTTGCCCACGTCGAAGGCGGTGATGCGGCCGTCGTTGCTGCGCACGAACACCATGCCCTGGGCCACCGCCGGCGCGGCGATCACTTCGCCGGGCACGCGGGCGCGCCACTTCTCGCTGCCGTCATTGATGTCCAGCGCGATGACCTGGCCGTCGAGCGTGCCGATCACGACGAGGTTCTCGCCAACACCCGGGCCACCGGACAGGCGCAGCTTGTCCTTCTTCTTTTCCTTCTTCGGCTCCCAGGTCCAGACCTTCTTGCCGGTCTGCAGGTCGATGGCGTGCACGCCACCGGTGATCGCCGCAGCGAACACGTGACCGTTGGCCACCGCCGGGCCCTGGCGCACGCCGATGCGACGCTCACCCTTGCCCAGATTGACCGACCAGGCCTTGTTGACCTTCAGGGTCGGCTCGAACTTGACCAGTTCGGCCGGCTCCTGCGCCTTCTTCGCTTCCGCGTCCTTGCCGGCGAACCAGCCCTTCATGGTGCTGCAGCCGGACAGCGCCACGCCGAGCAGCAGCACGGTGGCGACGCGGGTGATCATGACCTTCTGACTCATCAAACCGACTCCGCAGGGGCGGCGACGGTGCCGCCGGCGTCCATAACCTTGGTTTCCAGCAGGCGCCGCTGGGGCGCCGCCACGTCCAGCGTCTTCAACGCCTTCTCGTACTGTTCGCGGGCGGCATCACGCTTGCCCTGGGCCATCAGCGCATCGCCATGGATCTCCAGGCTGCCGCTGTCGGTGGCGCTGCCCAGCAGGGAGATGGCCTCGTCGGCCTTGCCGGTAGCGACCAGCAGGCGGGCCACGCGCTGGTCGACCACGCGCTGCAGGTCTCCTTCGACCTTCACGCTGCGCAGCGTCGCCAGGGCTTCTTCATTCTTGCCGGCGTCGACCTGGGCCTTGGCCAGCTGCAGCGCCGCGAGGTCGCCGTAGATGCTGGAGGGACCGGCTTCGAGCGCCTTCACCGCCTTGGCGGCGTCGTCGAGCTTGTTCTGCTGCAGACCCACCAGTGCCTTCTGGTATTCGACATTGGCCGAGGCCAGCTTGCCGCCCTGCTGCGTCTGCCACCACTGCCAGCCGGCGATGGCGCCGATGGCGATGGCCACGCCACCGATGATGCTGGCGCCATTCTTCCGCAGCCAGCTGCGGACGCGTTCACTTTGTTCGTGCTCGTCGAGCAGATCGTCGATCGCCATGCGTACTCTCGCCCCGCCCATCGGGAGGGACCATTGGGATTATCGAAGGTGGTGAAACCGCGCCTCAGTGCGAAACCGGGACCACGGAGCCTTCAGAGGATACCTGAAAGCGTGCCACGTTGGCTCGCTGGTAGGGCGCCAGATCGACGATAGCGCCGTTCTGCTGAACCTGGACCGCCGAGGCGTTGCCCAGAGTGACCCGGGTCACCTGGCCCGGGGTGAAGCTTCGGCTCTCGCCCGACCGGATCAGCGCCTTCTCGACGGTGCTGCCATCGGGGCCGCCGATGTCGACCCAGCTGTCTCCGTTGAACTGCATCTCCAGCGTGGTGCCGGCACCCGCCGCAGTGGCGGCCGGACGCGGTACCGGCGCCAGCGAGGCGACGTACGGGGTCGCGGCCGGCTTGGCGGTGGACGCCACCGAGGTCTCCGTCGATGCCACCGGCTCGGCGCCGTCGGCGGCGGGGGTGACCGGCACGGTCGCCGGGATCACGTCCAGCGAGGCGGTGTTCGGCGACGGCGTGCCGCCATCGAAATGGCCGCGCGTGGCGAACCACACCGGCACGGCCAGCACCGCGGTGATGCCGACATACAGCACGCGCCGGCCGAGGTTCTCGGCGATCCGGCGCGCACGCGGGGTATGGGTATGGCTGACCAGGGTCGGCGGGACCACCGGGCCCACCTGGGCCTGCTCCAGCAGTTCGCTCACATCCACATTCAGCAGGCGCGCATAGCTGCGCAGCTGGCCGCGGACGAACACCGGCGCACCGAGCTTCTGCCACTGTTCTTCTTCCAGCGACCTGACCACCTGGACCGGCATGCGCAGCCGCTGTCCGACGTCGTCAAGGGTCAGTCCGGCCGCCTCGCGGGCCTGGCGAAGGCGGGTGCCACAGCCGGCCGCAGTCTCGAGAGCGCTCACAGTCTGGTCATCAATCACAATGCATCAACCCTGGAGTTAGGAGCCCGCATCCTGCGGAAATTCCTGTCGAATCCGCTGCAGATAGCGATCGGATGCTGCGTGATCGCCCAGCCGCGCCTCGATTTGAGACGCAAGTTGTAACACGGAACGTGTTGCGGGTGCAGCCGAAATCCTGCGCTCGGCGAAGGCCCGGGCCTCCATGTAGCGGCCCTGGCGGAAGCTCAGCTGGGCCATCGCCTCCAGGGCGACCGGGTTGGCCGGAGCCACCGCGAGTGCCGCGCGCAGGTCGCGCTCGGCCCGTTCGGGCTGCCCCGCGTCGAGCGCACAGCCCCCCGCGTTGGCCTGCGCCTCGGCGGGCGTGGCATAGCCCGGCGCCTGCAGCGCACGATCGAACCACACCAGCGACTCGGCGGCCTGCCCCTGCTGGCACAGCCAGGCGCCATAGTTGTTGAGTACGTCACCGCGCTGCGGGGCCAGCTCTGCGGCCCTGCGGAAGCCCTCGCCCGCCTGCCGGGTGCGGCCGCGGCGGTCATCGATGCCGGCCAGCAGGACCAGTGCGTCAGGCTCGTCGGGCTGCAGCTTCAGCACCTGGCGGGCCTTGCTCTCGGCACCGTCCAGATTGCCCAGCTGCATGTCGCGCGAGGCCAGCACCAGCAGATCGTTCACGCGCACCTGGCGACGCACGCCGTCCGGGTCACGCACCGAATAGACCGGCGCTTCGCTGGGACCGAGCCGGCCCTTGGGCGTGGAGGAGCAGGCACCGACCGCCATGGCCAGCACGCCCGCAAGCAGCGCCAGCCGGAAGCGGTCAGGCGGCCGCATCGCTCCCCTTCCCCGCCTGCAGCGTCTTGTTGAACTCCGCCTGGCGGCGGGTGCGGTCCATCACCTGGCCCTTGAGCTGGCCACAGGCGGCGTCGATGTCGTCGCCGCGCGTGCGGCGGACCATCGTCAGCACGTTGCTGTCGAGCAGGATCTTCTGGAACGCGCGGATGTCGGCTTCCTCGGAACGCTCGTAACGGGTGCCCGGGAACGGATTGAACGGGATCAGGTTGACCTTGCCCGAGTCTTTGGCCTGCACCGCGTTGTCGAACTGGCGCATCAGCCGGGCCAGCTGCCGGGCATGCTCGGGCTGGTCGTTGATGCCCTTCATCAGGGTGTATTCGAAGGTCACCGACTCGCGACGCTTGTTGGCGCGCAGGTAGCGCGCGCACGAGGCCATCAGCTCGGCGATCGGGTACTTCTTGTTGAGCGGCACCAGCGTCTCGCGCAGCTCGTCGTTCGGTGCGTGCAGCGACACCGCCAGGGAGACATCACTCTCGCTGGACAGGCGGTCGATCTGCGGCACCAGGCCGGACGTGGACAGCGTCACGCGCTTGTTCGCCAGGCCATAGCCCAGATCGTCGCGCATCACGCTCATGGCACGCACGACGTTGTCGAAATTCATCAGCGGCTCGCCCATGCCCATCATCACCACGTTGGTGAGACGGCGCATCTGGTGCGGCACGTTGCCCAGGTGGCGCGCAGCCACCCACACCTGGCCGATGATCTCGGCGGTGGTCAGGTTGCGGTTGAAGCCCTGGGTGGCGGTGGAGCAGAACGTGCAGTTCAGCCCGCAGCCGACCTGCGAGGACACGCACAGCGTGCCGCGGGTCTTGTCCGGGATGTACACGGTCTCGATGGCGTTCTTGCCATCCACGCCCATCGCCAGCAGCCACTTGTGGGTGCCGTCGGCGGAGGGCTTGTCGAACACGATGTTGGGAACGACGACCTCGGCATGATCCTGCAGCTTGGCGCGCAGGACCTTGCCGAGATCGGTCATCTCATCGAAGTCGGTGACGTAGCGGTGGTGGATCCACTTCATCACCTGGTGGGCACGGAACTTCTTCTCGCCGAGAACCTCGACGAAAAACGTCTCCAGGCCCGCGCGATCGAGGTCGAGCAGGTTCTGCTTGCCGGCCGTGGGTGCCGACTTCGGCAGCGGCTGGATGGCGGGTGTCTGTACGACCTCGTTCACGGCATCACTCTCAGCGCGAGACGACTTCGGTCGCGGCGAAGAAGTAGGCGATTTCGATCGCGGCATTCTCGACCGAGTCCGAGCCGTGGGCGGCATTGGCATCGATGGATTCAGCGAAGTCGGCGCGGATGGTGCCCGGCGCGGCTTCCTTCGGATTGGTGGCGCCCAGCAGGTCGCGGTGGGCCAGCACGGCGTTCTCGCCTTCCAGGGCCTGGATCATCACCGGGCCGGAGATCATGAACTCGACCAGGGCGTTGAAGAACGGACGCTCGCGGTGCACGGCGTAGAAGCCTTCGGCTTCACGGCGCGACAGCTGCTTGTACTTGGCGGCGACGACCTTCAGGCCGGCCTTTTCAAAGCGGGCGTAGATTTCGCCGATGACGTTCTTGGCAACGGCGTCCGGCTTGATGATCGAAAGGGTGCGCTCCAGCGCCATGGGATGTCTCCAATGGAATCGGGCCGCTGATGGCCCGAAGGGTACATGAAAAAAACCCGCGTCGGAACGCGGGCTTAGCCTGATAAACGTAGGCGAATTGTAAAAGATAAAGCGGCGCGGTGGTAGTGCGCCCCTGGCTGGCGGCGCGTGGCGCCGGGTTCAGAGTCCCTGCGGGGATCCGCCCCCGGCTGTACCCCATTCACCCACCTGAGTGAAATCTGACCGGACCCCGCATTTTGCTGCACTGCAAAATGCCATACGCTGCCGTCTGGTTCTAGTATCAAACAATCGTTTGATTAAGGTCCGCCTGCCGATGGCCAAGCCCGCCCACTTCTCGACCAAGGACCGGATCCTCGGTGCCGCGGAGGAGCTGTTCGCCCTGCACGGCTTTGCCGGCACGTCGCTGCGCCAGGTCACCAGCCAGGCCGACGTCAACATCGCCGCCGTCAACTACCACTTCGGTTCCAAGGAAAACCTGGTCAACGAGGTGTTCCGCCGTCGCATGGACGAGATGACCGGCGCCCGCATGGCCCAACTCGAACGCGCCCGCAGCGAACACCCCGGTGAACTGCGCCCGGTGCTGGCCGCCTTCGTGGAGCCGGCGCTGGCGCTGGCCCAGGACCGCCAGAGCGGCGGCGCCTTCGTCCGCGTGATCGCCCGCGCCTACGCCGAAAAAAACGACAACTTGCGCAAGTTCCTGTCCGACCATTACGGCCACGTGCTGCGTGCGTTCGGCAAGGCCATCGCCGAGTGCGTGCCTGACCTGAGCAAGGAAGAGCTGTACTGGCGGCTGGATTTCCTGGCCGGCTCGCTCACCTACGCCATGGCCGATTTCGGGCTGATCAAGCGTCCCGCCGGTGTCACCGAAGCGGCGCATCGTGCCCAGGCAGCCCACGAGCTCATCCATTTCGCCGAAGCCGGGTTCCGCGCCGCCGCACGCAGCGGCAGCGCCCTGCCCGCCTCCGCCTGATTCCACCCAGTAACTGCTGACCAACAAAGGCCCTTACACCATGTCCAATTCCCTGCTAGTCCGCCGCGCCGCCGTGCTGGGTGCCGGCGTCATGGGTGCCCAGATCGCCGCCCACCTCACCAACGCCGGCGTCGACACCGTGCTGTTCGACCTGCCCGCCAAGGAAGGTCCGGCCGATGGCATCGTGCTGAAGGCAATCGCCAACCTGGGCAAGCTCAGCCCGGCGCCGCTGGCCAGCAAGTCGCTGGCCGAAGCGATCACCCCGGCCAACTACGAGTCCGGGCTGGAGCAGCTGAAGGACTGCGACCTGATCATCGAGGCCATTGCCGAACGCATGGACTGGAAGCAGGACCTCTACAAGAAGATCGCTCCGTTCGTGGCCGATCACGCCGTACTGGCGTCCAACACCTCCGGCCTGGGCATCAACAAGCTGGCCGACGTGCTGCCGGAACAGCTGCGCCACCGCTTCTGCGGCGTGCACTTCTTCAATCCGCCGCGCTACATGCACCTGGCCGAACTGATCCCGGCCTCGACCACCGATGCTGCCGTGCTGGAAGGCCTGGAAGAGTTCCTGGTCACCACCCTGGGCAAGGGCGTGGTCTACGCCAAGGACACCCCGAACTTCATCGGCAACCGCATCGGCGTGTTCTCGATCCTGTCCACCATCCACCACACCCAGCAGTTTGGCCTGGGCTTTGACGAAGTGGACGGCCTGACCGGCCCGCTGGTGGGTCGCCCGAAGTCGGCCACCTACCGCACCTCCGACGTGGTCGGCCTGGACACCATGGCGCACGTCATCAAGACCATGGGCGACACCCTGCCGAACGACCCGTGGCATGAATTCTTCAAGTCGCCCAAGTGGCTGGACGCGCTGATTTCCAAGGGCGCACTGGGCCAGAAGACCGGAGCCGGCATCTTCCGCAAGGTCGGCAAGGACATCGTCGTGCTCGATCTGGAAAAGCAGGACTACCGTCCGGCCGACCGCAGCGCCGCACCGGAGGTGGTCGAGATCCTGAAGATCAGGAACCCGGCCGAGAAGTTCGCCAAGCTGCGCGAGAGCCAGCATCCGCAGGCACAGTTCCTGTGGGCGACCTTCCGCGATCTGTTCCACTACAGCGCCTACCACCTGGCCGACATCGCCGAGACCGCGCGCGACGTCGATCTCGCGATCCGCTGGGGCTACGGCTGGTCGCTGGGCCCGTTCGAGACCTGGCAGGCCGCGGGCTGGAAGCAGGTCGCGCAGTGGATCGCCGATGACATCGTCGCCGGCAAGAGCATGAGCAATGCCCCCCTGCCGGACTGGGTCTTCGATGGCCGCGACGGCGTGCACGCCGCCGAGGGCAGCTACAGCCCGTCGCGCAACGCCAAGCTGCCGCGCTCGTCGCTGCCGGTGTACCAGCGCCAGCGCTTCCCGGATCCGCTGCTGGGCGAAACGTTCGCGCCGGGCGAGACCGTGTTCGAGAACGATGGCCTGCGCATGTGGCACGACGGCGACGGTATCGCCGTGGTCAGCTTCAAGACCAAGATGAACACCGTCTCCGACCAGGTGCTTGATGGCCTGCAGGAATGCGTCTCGCGCGCCGAGAAGGACTTCCAGGGCCTGGTGATCTGGCAGCAGAAGGAGCCGTTCTCCGCCGGTGCCGATCTGGCCGGCGCACTGGGCCTGCTGCAGGCCGGCAAGGTCGACCAGTTCGAGCAGATGGTCGCCAACTTCCAGCGCACCAGCCAGCGCATCAAGTACTCGCTGGTACCGGTGGTGGCTGCCGTGCGCGGCCTGGCCCTGGGCGGTGGCTGCGAGTTCCAGATGCACAGCGCCAAGACCGTGGCCTTCCTGGAAAGCTATATCGGCCTGGTGGAAGCCGGCGTCGGCCTGCTGCCGGCCGGTGGCGGCCTGAAGGAACTGGCCGTGCGCGCCTCGCAGGCCGCAGGTCCGGGCGGTGACGTGTTCGCCGAACTGAAGAAGACCTTCGAGACGGTGGCCATGGCCAAGGTGTCCAACTCGGCGGTCAACGCCAAGGAACTGGGTCTGCTGCGCAGCACCGACAAGGTGGTGTTCAACAGCTACGAGGCGCTGTACATCGCCAAGGCCGAAGCCCGCGCGTTGGCCGAAGCCGGCTACCGTCCGCCGCTGCCGGCACGCCGCATCCAGGTGGCCGGCGACGTCGGCATCGCCACCTTCAAGATGATGCTGGTCAACATGCTGGAAGGCCGCTTCATCAGCCCGTACGACTACGAGATCGCCGAGCGCATCGCCACCGTGCTGTGCGGCGGCAAGGTCGATCGCGGCACCCTGGTTGATGAAGAGTGGCTGCTGACCCTGGAGCGCAAGCACTTCGTCGAACTGGCCCAGCAGGAAAAGACCCAGGCCCGCATCGCGCACATGCTCAAGACCGGCAAGCCGCTGCGCAACTGATTGATGGCGGATGCCGGCCCCGGGCCGGCATCACCTGCTGTGGCAGTCGAGCATGGCTCGACTCTACAAAACCTATTCGAGAGATCACTGCAATGACCAAGCAAATCCAGGACGCCTACATCGTCGCCGCCACCCGTACCCCGGTGGGCAAGGCGCCCAAGGGCATGTTCCGCAATACCCGCCCCGACGACATGCTTGCCCACGTGCTGCGCAGCGTTGTCGCGCAGGCGCCGGGCGTGGACGTCAACCGCATCGATGATGCGATCATCGGCTGCGCGATGCCGGAAGCCGAGCAGGGCATGAACGTGGCGCGCATCGGCGTGCTGCTGGCCGGCCTGCCGAACACCATCGCGGCGCAGACCGTCAATCGCTTCTGCTCCTCCGGCCTGCAGGCCGTTGCGCAGGCCGCCGATGCGATCCGCCTGGGCAACGCCGACCTGATGCTGGCCGGCGGCACCGAGTCGATGTCGATGGTGCCGATGATGGGCAACAAGATCGCGATGGCACCGAGCGTGTTCGACAACGACCATGTGGCCATCGCCTACGGCATGGGCATCACCGCCGAGAAGGTGGCCGAAGAGTGGAAGGTCTCGCGCGAAGAGCAGGATGCCTTCGCCCTGGCCTCGCACCAGAAGGCGATGGCTGCGATCCAGAACGGCGAGTTCAAGGACGAGATCAGCCCGTACGAGATCGTCTCGCACCTGCCGGACCTGGCCGATGGCCAGCGCATCATCACCCGCAACAAGGTTGCCGATACCGACGAAGGCCCGCGCCCGGATTCCTCGGCCGAAGGCCTGGCCAAGCTGCGCCCGGTGTTCCGCAATGGCCAGTTCGGTGGCACCGTCACTGCCGGCAACTCGTCGCAGATGAGCGACGGCGCCGGTGCCGTGCTGCTGGCGTCGGAACAGGCGATCAAGGACTACGGTCTGACTCCGCTGGCGCGCTTCGTCAGCTTCTCGGTGGCCGGCGTGCGCCCGGAAGTGATGGGCATCGGCCCGATCGCCGCGATCCCGAAGGCACTCAAGCAGGCCGGCCTGAACCAGGATCAACTGGACTGGATCGAGCTCAATGAAGCCTTCGCCGCGCAGTCGCTGGCGGTGATCCGTGACTGCGGCCTGGACCCGGACAAGGTGAACCCGCTGGGGGGTGCGATCGCCCTGGGCCACCCGCTGGGTGCCACCGGCGCGATCCGTACCGCGACCCTGCTGCACGGCCTGCGTCGTCGCCAGCAGAAGTACGGCATGGTGACGATGTGCATCGGCACCGGCATGGGCGCGGCGGGTATTTTCGAGGCGCTGTAAGGTTCAAAGCGTTGCCTCGTTGGGCTTCATGGCGTGGGCCGGGTTGGCAGGGCTGCCTGGGACACGCCGTGAACCCATCCATGGGGGCTCGATGGCGCCATCCATGGCGCCAACGGTCCCAGGC
>NZ_JBRRCG010000032.1:0-14525 GCF_056757995.1 Stenotrophomonas sp. STEN147 | reverse complement strand
GGTTTACGGCGTGTCCTGCGCAACCCACCCGCCAGGCCCAAACACTGACTCGCATCCTGACCCGCATCCAGCAACCCAGCCACGAGGGGCTGCGCCGTTGGCTGGAACACCCTGTTACCCGCATGGGGCATGTGCCCGTCACGGCCGCATGCCATGCTGGCACTCTTGATCCCTGCCAGCGAGACGCCCGCATGACCACCATCATCGCCCCGCGCGTACACGACATCGGCGGCCTGGAAGTCCGCCGCGCCGTCCCCACCCTGCAGGCCCGCAGCATCGGTTCGTTCGTATTCGTCGACCAGATGGGCCCGGCCGTCCTTACCGCAGGTACCGGCATCGACGTGCGTCCCCATCCGCATATCGGCCTGGCCACCGTCACCTTCCTCTGGTCCGGCGCCATCGGCCACCGCGACACGCTCGGCTCGGACCAGGTGATCCGTCCCGGCGACGTCAACTGGATGACCGCCGGCCGCGGCATCGCACACTCCGAACGCACGCCCCCGCCGGAGCGCGGTCACGACCATCCGATCCACGGGATGCAGACCTGGGTGGCATTGCCGAAGTCGCACGAGGAAGTGGAGCCGGCGTTCTATCACCACGCCGCCGCCACCCTCCCGGAGCAGCGCCGCAACGGTGCCTGGCTACGCGTGATCGCAGGCCGCGCCTATGGCGAGGAGTCGCCGGTGAAGGTCTTCGCCGACACGCTCAATGTAGCCATCGACCTCGATCCCGACGCGGAGATCGACATCGATGACGGCCACCGCGAGCGGGCGCTGTACATCCTCGAAGGCCAGGCGCAGCTGGATGGCGTGGACATCCCGGCGCAGCACCTGGTGATTCCCGAGGCCGGCGCGCGCGGCCGGCTGCGCGCGAAGACCCCGCTCAAGGCCATGCTGTTCGGCGGCGAACCGCTGGATGGCCCGCGTCACCTGTGGTGGAACTTCGTTTCCAGCTCCAAGGAGCGCATCGAACAGGCGAAACACGACTGGGAAGCCGGCCGGTTCGGCAGCATTCCCGGCGACGACAAGGAGTTCATCCCGCTGCCGCAGTACTGAGCATCGCGCGCTGCACACACCCTGAGGTGTATCCCTGCACCGGCCTTTGACGCTATCGTCACTCGCCGGTCACTGAAATGTGACCTGCTTCACATTTTAGTTCATCAAAGGAGTGCAGTTCATGAGCATGGGTAAACGCTTGGCCGCCGAGTTCCTCGGCACTTTCTGGCTGGTTCTGGGTGGCTGTGGCAGTGCGGTACTGGCTGCCAAGTTCGGCGGCGACGGCAATCCACTGGGCATCGGCTTCCTGGGCGTGGCACTCGCGTTCGGCTTGACCGTGGTCACCGGCGCGTACGCGTTCGGTCACGTGTCCGGCGCGCACTTCAATCCGGCAGTCAGCGTGGGCCTGTGGGCCGGCGGCCGCTTCCCGGCCCGCGACCTGGTGCCGTACATCATCGCCCAGGTCGCGGGCGGCCTGCTGGCCGGCTTCATCCTGCTGCAGATCGCTTCGGGCGCCAGCGGCTTCGCCATCGACGGCAGCCAGGCCGGGGCCTTCGCCAGCAACGGCTACGGCGCGCTGTCGCCCGGCGGGTACAGCGTGGCGGCCGCCTTCCTGTGCGAAGTGGTGCTGACTGCGGTATTTCTGGTCGTGATCATGGGCGCCACCCATGGCAAGGCACCGGCAGGGTTCGCCCCGCTGGCGATCGGTCTGGCATTGACCCTGATCCATCTGATCAGCATCCCGGTCACCAACACGTCGGTGAATCCGGCTCGGTCCACCGCGGTGGCGTTCTTCGCCGGCGGCGGTGCGGTCGGCCAGCTCTGGCTGTTCTGGGTCGCCCCCCTGCTGGGCGGCATGATCGGCGGCATCATCTACAAGTGGGTCGGTAACGACCGTTGAGTGCTGCCCGGACCATTGCGGCCGACAGTCGGCCGCAATGGTTACGGTTGTAACCGCAATTTGTGCGGGCACTCACGTTCCGTTAAGGTCTGTTTGACCGCCCGTGCACATGCCCGGCGGGGATGGCATCCGGGGATGGGATGCCACGGCCGCCAGCAGCATGGCGGCGTCACACGACACGCCACCTTGGGGGATGCATGAAGTTCGCGCCTGTTGTCCTGTCGAGCCTGTTGTTTGCTGCGGCCCAGGCCGCCGCGCAGGCACCCGCCGAATGTCCTTCGCTGCCGGCGAGCAGCGGCCTGAAATGGCAGCAGCAGGTGCAGTCGGACTTCCTGCTCTGCCGCGCCAGCACCGAGGATGGACGGGAAGTACTGAGCCTGATGCTGAGCGCACGCGATCCGGCGATTCCGCTCAGCCGCTCGCTGCGCCAGGAAAAAGGCAGTTTCGCCGGCGAGTCACTGTACTGGTACCAGCCCGATCTGGGTGGACAGCAGCCGCCGGGTTACGCCGAACGACGCATCAGCGTGATCAAGCTGGACAAGGGCCGCTATGCGCAGATCGCCCTGTACCCGGGCAGCACGCAGGAACTGGGCTCGCTGCAGCAGCTGGCGCAGGGCATGAGCCTGACGCCCTCGGCCGTAGCCGCCGGACGTTGACGGTGATGGGGATGACTGCCTGGCAGCATCCCCGCCGGATCCGACGCGTTGGCAGCAAAGCCGGGCATGGCCAGATGGATGTCCGTTGCGCGTGTTGTGCCGGAGATCCGCCGGGCATGGCCCGGCGCTACCGACCTCTTCCGCCGGGCATGGCCCGGCGCTACCGGCTTTCTCCGGAGGGGCGGCGTCGGCCCTCAGAACCTGCCTTCCTGGAAATCGACGAAGGCCTGCATCAGTTCCTGGCGCGTGTTCATCACGAACGGGCCATGCCGCATCACCGGCTCCCGCAGTGGTCGGCCGGCCACCAGAATCAGCCGCGCCCCTTCGCTTCCAGCCGAAACGTGCAGCTGTTCACCGCCACCGAGCACCGCCAGCTCCTGGCGCGCCACATCACGTGCGGCATCCTGCTCGCCGACCGTCATCGCGCCCTCGAAGACATAGGCAAACGCGTTGTGGCCTTCCGGAAGCGTGTAGGTCCAGGCACGATCGGCCTCGAGGCGGACGTCCAGATACAACGGATCGGTGGCCGGCTGCACGATCGGGCCGGTGGTGCCGTCGACAGTACCGGCGATCACCTTCACCTCCACGCCCGGCTCCGGCTGCACCACCGGAATGCGTTCCGGCGCGAACTCCTGGTACTTCGGGTCCGTCATCTTCTCGCGCGCGGGCAGGTTCACCCACAGCTGGAAACCGCGCATCTGCCCGCTTTCCTGTTCCGGCATCTCCGAATGCACCAGGCCCCGGCCTGCAGTCATCCACTGCACGCTGCCCGGGGTCAGCAGGCCCTCGTTGCCGTGGTTGTCGCGGTGGCGCATGCGTCCGTCCAGCATGTAGGTGACCGTCTCGAAACCGCGGTGCGGATGCTCCGGGAAACCGGCGATGTAGTCTTCGGCGCGGTCCGTACCGAATTCATCCAGCAGCAGGAACGGATCCAGATCCGGCAGCGTCGGGCCGCCGATGACACGGGTCAGGCGCACGCCGGCGCCGTCGGACGTGGGCATGCCACGGATGGTGCGCAGGACGCGGACCGGTTCGGGAAGGCTCATGGCGACTCCTGTTGGATGGATGCCACTGAAGATGGACGCCGCGGCGCCGTCCGCCAATGGATGACGCCGCAACCGATTGTTCCATCCCTGGTGTTCGCCGGGCGTCATGCCGGCGGTTCCGCGACACGGATGTCTGCCCGCAGCCCATGCCGCACACGCGGTCACCACCTTCGTACGACCAAAGTACTACCGCCGATGGGCCCCGCACGCATTGACCCTGTAAAGGGCACGCGGGACTCTTTGAATGTCTTTCCGGGAGAGAGCACCTCATGAAAGGGTTTGCCAAACTGGGTTGGGCGGCACTCGCCCTGCTCGGCGCGTTCTGTCTGGGCACCGTGGCCTTGCGCCGCGGCGAACATATCAACGCGCTGTGGATCGTCGTCGCCGCTGTTTCGATCTACCTGATCGCCTATCGCTTCTACAGCCTGTTCATCGCCAACAAGGTGATGCAGGTGGATCCGACCCGGGCTACGCCGGCGGTGATCAACAACGATGGCCTGGACTACGTGCCGACCAACAAGCACGTGCTGTTCGGCCACCACTTCGCGGCCATCGCCGGCGCCGGTCCACTGGTGGGCCCGGTGCTCGCGGCGCAGATGGGCTACCTGCCCGGACTGCTGTGGCTGGTGGTGGGCGTGGTGCTGGCCGGTGCGGTACAGGACTTCATGGTCCTGTTCCTGTCCAGCCGGCGCAACGGCCGCTCACTGGGCGATCTGGTCCGCGAGGAAATGGGACAGGTGCCCGGCACCATCGCGCTGTTCGGCGCGTTCCTGATCATGATCATCATCCTGGCGGTGCTGGCTATGGTGGTGGTCAAGGCGCTGGCGGAAAGCCCCTGGGGCATGTTCACGGTGATAGCCACGATGCCCATCGCGATCCTGATGGGCATCTACATGCGCTACATCCGGCCCGGCAAGATCGGCGAAATCTCGGTGGTCGGCCTGGTGCTGCTGCTGGCCGCGATCTGGTACGGCGGCAAGGTTGCTGCAGATCCGGTGTGGGGCCCGGCCTTCACCTTCACCGGCACGCAGATCACCTGGATGCTGATCGGCTACGGCTTCGTCGCTTCGGTGCTGCCCGTGTGGCTGTTGCTGGCACCGCGCGACTACCTGTCGACCTTCCTCAAGATCGGCACCATCGTCGCTCTGGCCATCGGCATCCTGATCGTGATGCCCGAGCTGAAAATGCCCGCACTGACCCAGTTCGCTGCCAGTGGCGATGGCCCGGTGTGGAAGGGCGGCATGTTCCCGTTCCTGTTCATCACCATTGCCTGCGGCGCGGTATCCGGTTTCCACGCGCTGATTTCCTCGGGCACCACGCCGAAGCTGCTGGCCAATGAATCGCACATGCGCTACATCGGCTATGGCGGCATGCTGATGGAATCGTTCGTGGCGGTGATGGCGCTGGTGGCTGCGTCGATCATCGATCCGGGCATCTACTTCGCGATGAACAGCCCGGCGGCGGTGATCGGTGCCGATGCGGCGTCTGCCGCGCACTACATCACCAACACCTGGGGCTTCACCATCACGCCGGAACAGCTGACCGCCACGGCCGCCGCGATCGGCGAGCCGACGATCCTGCACCGCGCCGGTGGTGCGCCGACGCTGGCGGTGGGCATCGCAATGATCCTGCATGAAGCCATTCCCAGCGGCAGCGACGCGATGATGGCGTTCTGGTACCACTTCGCCATCCTGTTCGAAGCGTTGTTCATCCTGACCGCCGTGGATGCGGGCACCCGCGCAGGCCGCTTCATGCTGCAGGATCTGCTGGGCAACTTCATTCCGGCGCTGAAGAAGACCGAATCGTGGACGGCCAACATCATCGGCACGGCCGGCTGCGTGGCGCTGTGGGGCTACCTGCTGTACACCGGCGTGGTCGATCCGTTCGGTGGCATCCAGACCCTGTGGCCACTGTTCGGCATTTCCAACCAGATGCTGGCGGGCATTGCCCTGATGCTCGGTACCGTGGTGCTGTTCAAGATGAAGCGTGACCGCTATGCCTGGGTGACCGCGGTACCGGCCACCTGGCTGCTGATCTGCACCACCTATGCCGGCTTCATCAAGATCTTCGACAGCAACCCGGCACAGGGCTTCCTGGCGCAGGCGCACAAGTTCCAGGCCGCCATCGCCAGCGATACCATCACCGCACCGGCCAAGTCGGTGGCGCAGATGCAGCAGATCGTGGTCAATGCCTACGTCAACACCGGCCTGACCGCGCTGTTCCTGCTGGTGGTGGGCGCGGTGCTGACCTATTCGATCCGCACGATCCTGGCCGCACGCCGCAATCCGCAGCGCAGCGACCGCGAGACCCCGTACGTGGCGCTGAAGCCGCATGAAATGGTGGATCTGTAATGAGCACGCAACTGGTTCCCGTTGGCCAGTACCAGGCGCACCGCCGCGTGTGGCGACGCCTGGTGCAGACGGCACGCCTGTGCTGTGGCATCCCTGATTACGACAACTACGTCCGGCACATGCTGGAGAAGCATCCGGACCAGGAACCGATGGACTACAAGACGTTCTTCCGCGAACGCCAGGAAGCGCGGTACGGCGGACGCAACGGCGGACGCTGCTGCTGAAAGGCATGACGCGGGCGCCGGGCATGAAGCCCGGCGCCCGTTGCAGGGAACCGCAGAGCGCGACCCGCGCTCAGCCGTTGGCCATCCACTTCAGGATCAGGCCGGTGACATAGGCCAGACCGGTGCCGGTGGCATAGCCCACCGTGCCGAGCAGCACGCCGACCGGTGCCAGTGTCGGATGGAAGGCCGCAGCCACCACTGGCGCCGATGCCGCCGCACCGATGTTGCCCTGCGAACCAATGGCGAAGAAGAACAGCGGTGCACGGACCAGCTTGGCCACGGCCCACAGCACCAGCACGTGGGTCGCCATCCAGATCGCGCCGAGCAGGAACAGCCACGGCCGATCCAGCAGCGACAGCAGGTTCATCTGCATGCCGATGCAGGCGATCAGGAAGTACAGGAACACCGTGCCCAGGCGCGAGGCACCCGCCGCTTCCAGACGACGTGCACGGGTGAAGCTCAGGCCCAGGCCCATCGCGGTGGACAGCAGGATCACCCACACGAACTGGCTGTCCAGGCTGAACTGGCTGGCCCAGCTCACGTTGGCCTTGAACCAGCCCGACAGCGGCGCGGCGATCGCATGCGCCAGGCCGACACCGCCCAGGGCAACGCCGACGATCACCATCAGGTCGGTCATGCTGGGAATACGCGCGTTCTGCGCTTCATAGGCGCTGATGCGCGCCTTCATCTCGTCGATGGCACGGGTGTCGGCACCGTTGCGCGTGTCGATCTGCTGCGCGCGGTTGGCCAGGAACAGCAGGATCGCCATCCACAGGCTGGCGCAGGCCACGTCGACCACGGCGAACTGGCCGAACGTGGTCGCATCGGTACCGAACACTTCGCGCATCGCAACCATGTTGGCGCCGCCGCCGATCCAGCTGCCGGCCAGTGCGGCCATGCCGGCCCAGGTATCACCGGCGACCGTTTCCGGGTGGATCAGTTTCATCACCTGGAACGAGACGATGGCGCCGAGCATGATGCCGGCGGTACCGGCACAGAACACGAGCAGCAGCTTCGGGCCGAGCTTGATGACCCCTTTGAGGTCGATCGACAGGGTCAGCAGGACCAGCGCGGCAGGCAGCAGCACATCGCGTGCGACCGGGTTGTACAGCGACGTGTTGTGACCATCGATGACACCGGCGGTGTTGTAGATGGCCGGGATGAAGTAACACAGCAGCAGGGCCGGCACCCAGGCGAAGATCTTCTTCAACAGGGGGGTGGGACCACTGGCGGCCCAGAAGATCAGGGCCAGGGTGGCGGCAATCAGGCCCAGGCCAACGATATCGTTGCTGATCAGGGCAGTAGCGGGTTCGGTCGGCATGGGATCCTCTGTCGATCGAAAGAGCGGAAAAAAAAGCGCCGCATAAGGCGGCGCGGGTCGAGATTAACACCCTCTTCACGGCGGGTCATGCTGCACTGCCGGCCTCGCCTTTCCCGGTACGGAGCGTGTCCATGCAACTGGGTGCCTTCTCGGTCAGCCTTTCGGTCAAGGACCTGGCCGCCTCCCGCGCGTTCTATGAGGCGCTGGGCTTCTCGGTCACCGGCGGCGATGCGACGCAGAACTGGCTGGTACTGCGCAACAACGGTGTCGTCATCGGCCTGTTCCAGGGCATGTTTGAAGGCAACCTGCTGACCTTCAACCCGGGCTGGGACCAGCACAAGCAGGAACTGCCCCACTTCCAGGACGTGCGTGAGCTGCAGGCCGAACTCGATGGCAAGGGCATCGAACTGGCGGTGCGCACCGACCCTGACGGCCAGGGCACCGGCTACCTGCAACTGTCCGATCCGGACGGCAACGTGATCCTGGTCGACCAGCATGTGCCGAGGCCGAAGGCCTGACCCCGGGACTGCGGTCATCCGCCTGGGCGCGAGGCACCGAAATCCAGGGTGGCCTGCGTTCCGCGCGGCTGGCAGGGCTGCAGCTGCAGGGTCCAGCCCAGGTGCTCGCACAGGCGCGCGATCAGGTCCAGGCCGATCCCGCCACGATCGACACGCTCCCCCCGGGCCATGCGTGCGTGGATCGCAGCGATCTCCTCCGGGCTCATGCCATGCCCCGGGTCCTGCAGGGTCAGCACCGCCGAAGCGCTCAGGCGCAGCTCGATGCGCCCGCGGCCGCTGTTCTCGATCGCGTTGCGCAACAGGTTGCCGATTGCCGCCTGCACCACCGCCAGCGGGGCGACGATGTCCACCGGCGCGGCCTGGATACCGATGCTCAAGTCCTTGTCGCCCAGCAGATGGCGATGATGCTCGACGATGTCCGGCAGCAGCTGGTCCAGTGCGATGCGCTCGGCACGCGCCGCCAGCCGCGCCGGATCGCGCGCAAGCACCAGCAGCAGTTCGATCAGCTGCTCCACGCCCTGCGCGGTGCGCAGCACGCGCTGGATCTGCTGCCGGGCACGGTCTGGCAGGCCCGGCTGCTCCAGTGCCAGCTCGGCGGCGCCGGTCATCACGGCAATCGGGGTGCGCAGCTCATGGCTGGCCGAGCTGATGAAGACCCGCTCGCGTTCAACGAACTGCTCGTTGCGTTCGAGATAGTCATTCAACGCATCGGCGATGGTGTGCAGCTCGGAGCTGCCGCGCGGGTCGACATCAATGCGCTGGCCCTGCGCGCCCGGCCGCAACGCGCCGATGCGCTGCGCCAGCAGGCTGAGCGGACGCACCATGCGCTCCATGCCGAAGGACGCCATCAGCACGGTGACGAAGATCATGATCACCCCGGCCAGCATCACCCACCGCGTGGCGAACTGCTCAAGGTCGTGGAAGTCGGAAATGTCCAGCACCAGCGCAACGCGCCCCATCGAGTCCGTATCACGCACCATGACCGCCGTTTCGCGGTCCTTCACCATCACCCCGTCATGCAGGCCGGGATGCAGGGTGCGCAGGCTGTCAGGCAGGTTCACCGCGTCGAAACGGTAGAGGCTGAGCGTGTCCGAATCCTGCCATCGATAGTGTGGCTCGTGCTCGACATGCTCGACGATGCTGTCCAGTTCGGAGTTGAGCAGCGCGCGCCAGGCGGCGTGTTCGGCGTGCTCGTGCACATAGTTGCCTACGCTGAACACTGCCAGCGAAAGCAATGCCAGGTAGCCCAGCAGCCACCACAGCACGCGGCGGTACAGCGGGCCGGGTCTACGCGCCTTCATCGTCACTCCTGCCGGCCTCGGCGGCGGTGGGCAGGGCCAACCGGTAGCCGACCCGCGGCAGCGTGTGGATCAGCTTGTCCACGAACGGTCCATCCACACTGCGGCGCAGTTCGTAGACATGCGAGCGCAGCAGGTCGCCGTCCGGTGGCTCGTCGCCCCACAGGGCGAATTCGAGCTGCTGGCGGGTGACCGCGCCGGGGCTGGCGCGCATCAGCACTTCCAGCAGCTTGCGGCAGGCCGGATACAGATGCAGGACCTGTCCGGCGCGCTGCGCCTCCAGGGTCGCCAGGTCCAGCACCAGATCCCCCACCTGCAGCCGCTTGCGGGGGTTGCGCCCCTGTGCCCGCAGCAGCAGGGCCTCCAGCCGCACTTCCAGCTCCGGCAACGCGAACGGCTTGGTCAGGTAGTCATCGGCGCCGGCACGGAAGCCGGCAATCTTGTCCGGCAGTTCGTCGCGTGCGGTCAGCATGATCACCGGCACCTCCGAGCCATGCTCGGCACGCAGGCGGCGCAGCACTTCCGGCCCCTCCATCCGTGGCAGCATCCAGTCCAGGATCACCGCGTCATAGGGATGGCTGCCCGCCAGATGCAGGCCGGTGATGCCATCGGGGGCCACATCCAGCACATGACCGCGCGACTCGAAGTAGTCGAACAGATTGGCCACCAGCTGCCGGTTGTCCTCGATCACCAACAGGCGCATGCATGAAAGTTCCACGGAAGTTCGTACCATGGTAGCGCCACGCATGTCGGAATGAGGTCGCCCCGGCGATACTCCGACGCTTTTCCCACCCCCGCCGCCTCAGAATGGCCGTTTTGCTCCCGGAGCTTGCCGTGCCCGTAGCCCTGCCCCGCCGTTGGCGCCTGCCCCTGCTCTGGCTGTTGATCATCGCGGCACTGGCTGCCGGCATCGGCATGCGCCAGCCGCAGCCACCGGACGAACCCCGCTTCGTACTGGCCGCCAGGACCATGGTGGAAAGCGGGGAATGGCTGCTGCCGCACCGTGGCAGCGAGCTGTATGCAGAGAAGCCGCCGGTGTTCATGTGGCTGCAGGCGGCGGCCTACGAAGTGGTAGGCAGCTGGCAATGGTCGTTCCTGCTGCCTTCGCTGCTGGGAGCCCTGCTCAGTCTGTGGTTGGTGTCGGATCTGGCACGCCGACTTTGGTCGCCGCGCCACTCCCTCTATGCCATCGGCGCCCTGTTCTGCACCCTGCAGTTCGGCCTGATGGCCAAGCGTGCGCAGATCGACATGGTCCTGGTGGGGATGACCACGCTGGCCCTGTGGGGCCTGCTGCGGCATCTGTGCGAGCGACGCAATGTGCCGGCGCTGTGGCTGGCCGGCTTTGCCGCCGGCCTGGGCACGGTGACCAAAGGCGTAGGCTTCCTGCCGCTGCTGATGGTGCTGCCCTGGTTCGGCTGGTGGCTGTACCAGCATCGCCGCGGCCGTCGGATCGAGGGTCCGCACCCGGCGACCCTGCTGTGGCTGATCCCTGCATTCTTGCTCGGCGTGGCCGTCTGGCTGGCCCCGCTGGGCTGGGCCCTGCTGCACGAGCCCAGTGCCTCGCTGCAGTCCTATGCGCATGAGCTGCTGTTCAAGCAGACCGGCACCCGCTATGCCAACGCCTGGCACCACCGGCAGCCGGTCTGGTACTACCTGCAGGTGATCCTGACACTGTGGCTGCCGGGTGCCCTGTTGCTGCCGGCGCTGGCCCGCCCGTGGTGGCGGCGCCTGCGCCGTGGCGACCGCCGGCAGTGGCTGCTGCTGGGGTGGGCGCTGCTGGTGCTGGTGTTCTTCAGCGCCAGCCCCGGCAAGCGCGAGGTCTACCTGCTGCCGATGCTGCCTGCCGTGGCCCTCGCCGCCGCGCCCCTGCTGCCCGGCCTGCTGCGCCGGCTGTGCGTGCGCCGGTATCTGTTCGGTTACAGCCTGGTGCTGATGCTGGCAACCGCCGTGCTGGGCGTGATGCTGCTCACCGAAAGTCACTGGGCGCAGGCGCAGCTGCAGCGGCGGGCGATGCCCGACACCCTGCTGCCGGTGCTGGGTGACGGCCTGCTGACGTTCGCGATCGCCGTGGCCACCCTGGCCGTGTGGTTGCGCGTGCGACGCGCCGCTACCCTGGTACTGCTCACCCACGGCCTGCTGTGGATGCTGTACGGCCTGGTGCTGATTCCGGCGCTGGACCCCTACGCCTCGTCGTCGGCGCTGATGCGCCGGGTCGGCGCGAGGATCGGCCCCGATGCCGAACTGGCACTGGTGGCCTGGCGCGAGCAGAACCTGCTGCAGGCTGACCGCGCCGTGCGCGAGTTCGGCTTCAAGCGGCCCTGGCCTGAACAGTGGCACGACGCGGGCCCCTGGCTGGCCGAAGCACCCGACCGGCGCTGGCTGCTGGTTCTCGACAAGGCGATGAGTCCCTGCGTGGATGCCACCCAGGTGATCGACATCGGCGTCGCCAACCGCAACCGCTGGCAGCTGGTGCCGGGCACTGCCTGGGATGCCGGCTGCCACGCCGAGCGGGCCGGCGCCAACGAAGAAGAAGACTGAATCAGCCCCCACGCGGGCCGGCGGTTAACCCGGCCCGAACGCAGGTCCGACCCTTCTCCGACATCAACCTGACGAGCATGGCGCCGGTTCATCGTCACGGTGTTTTCCTGCATGTCCGTCCGTCCTCCCGTCTCCGCGGTTGCTTCGGCCTACTCCACGCTGGCATCGCGGTTCGCCGTGACCCACCTGTGGCTTCCACTGCTCATCGTGCTGCCCCTGTTCGCCGTGTTCATGGAGGGGGGAGCCGATCAATGGCTGGCTGACCACCTGTTCCGGTTGGAGGGTGGCCGCTGGGCACTGCAGGACGCGTGGTTCACCCGTTCGCTGGTGCACCGGGGCGGCAAGTGGTTCAGCACCGCCGCGGCGCTGGTGGTGATACTGCTGAGCTTTCACCACTGGCGCCGCGGACGTGATCGCACCCTGCGATGGGCGCTGCTTTATGTCGTAATTGCCCTGGCTCTGGGAACCGGCGGCGTGTCGCTGCTGAAGTCGCTGGTGCCGATGGACTGCCCGTGGGATCTGCTGCGCTACGGCGGCCACCAGCCTTATATCGGGCTTTTCAGCCATCGTCCGGCCGACATGCCGGTGACCGCGTGCTTTCCCGCCGGCCATGCCAGTGCCGGCTATGCCTGGCTGAGCCTGTACTTTTTCGCGTTGCTGTGGCGTCCTGCGTGGCGCTGGGCCGGCCTGGCGCTGGGCCTGGGCAGCGGGCTGCTGTTCGGCATCAGCCAGCAACTGCGGGGTGCCCATTTTCTGTCGCATGACCTTGCCACAGCACTGCTGTGCTGGCTGCTGTCACTGGGGCTGTACGTTCTGGTCCGCCATCACCTGGACCGCACCAACCGCCTGGAGGCGAACGCATGAATGCTTCGGTCCAACGCTCGTTCCGTGTGCCGTCGCTGTCCGGCCTGCGCAGCGGGCGGCCACAGCTGTCCACCGAAGCGCTGATCGCGTTGACAAGCCTGTTCTTCGCTCTGGCCGGCAATGGCCTGTTCTGGCGCAGCGCGATGTCCAGCCACCCGGAGAGCCTGCGCTACGCGGTGTCGCTGCTGCTGTTGCTGCTCGGCACGCATGGCCTGCTGCTGGGCCTGCTGGTCTGGCGCTGGAACGCCAAGGTGGTGATCAGCGCGCTGCTGCTGGTAACGGCCTTCGCCGCCCACTACATGAGCCGTTACCACATCTATCTGGATGCGGACATGCTGCGCAACGTGCTGGCGACCGATCCGAAGGAAAGCCGCGAACTGATGACGGTCTCGCTGCTGTGGCCGGTACTGCTGCTGGCGGCACTGCCGATGGTGGTGGTGTGGCGGGTGCAGCTGCAGCGGCGCAGCTGGGGGCGCAGCCTGCTGTGGCGCCTGGGCTTCCTGGCGGTGGCTGCGGTGACCGCTGTTGGCGGTGCACTGATCTCGTTCCAGGACGTCTCCGCACTGATGCGCAACCAGCGTGAAGTGCGTTACCTCGCCACCCCGGCCAACGTGCTGCTGGGTCTTCCACGTGCACTGCGCGGCGACAACCCGGTGCAGCGCGCGCCGAAACTGCCGATCGGCACCGACGCCAAGGCCACCCCACGCGCTCCGGCAAGCAAACCGCGGCTGCTGGTAATCGTGATGGGCGAGACCGTGCGTGCACAGAACTGGGGCCTCAACGGCGGCCGCAACACCACGCCGGAACTGGCCCAGGCACCGGTGATCAACTTCCCCGACATGCACTCCTGCGGCACCAGCACCGAAGTTTCGCTGCCCTGCCTGTTCTCGCCTTGGGGACGCCACGACTACGACGAGAAGAAGATCCGCGCGCACCAGTCGCTGCTGCATGTACTGAACCGTGCCGGCATCGCACCGCTGTGGCGTGACAACCAGTCCGGCTGCAAGGGCGTGTGCGAAGGACTGGACTTCCAGTCGCTGTCCGATGCGACCACCCCGGGCCTGTGCGCCGACGGCCGCTGCATGGACGAGATCCTGCTGCAGGACCTGGCCACCCAGGTGCGTGCCAGGCCCGGCGACCGCGTGGTCGTGCTGCACCAGCTGGGCAACCATGGCCCGGCGTATTTCGAGCGCTATCCGGCCGCCTTTGCCCGCTTCAAGCCAACCTGCGACACCCGTGACATCGGCCGGTGCTCACGCGAAGAGATCACCAACAGCTACGACAACGCGGTGCTGTACACCGATCACTTCCTGAGCAAGACCATCGGCACGCTGCAGGGCATGCAGGACTACGACACCGCGATGATCTACCTGTCCGACCATGGCGAGTCGCTGGGTGAGAAGGGTCTGTACCTGCACGGCGTGCCCTATGCGATCGCCCCGGCCGAGCAGACCCGGGTACCGATGACGATGTGGTTCTCGCCGGGCTTCGCCAGCAGTCGCGGGCTGGACCTGCAATGCGTGCGCAAGCGTTCGGCGGCGTATACCGACCACGACAACCTGTTCCCGTCGGTGCTGGGCCTGATGCAGGTGAAGACGGCGCTGTACGAGCGCGATCGCGACGTGTTCGCCGGCTGCGAGAGTTGAGGGGTGTTCGGCAGGGCTTGCAGCCCTGCACCTGCAGAGGCAACGGCAGCAGCAACAGCGTGCAATCCGTGGGTAGGCGGGGTGGGTCCGGTGGCGGGGGACGCCGTAAATACGTCCTTGTAGGCTCGGTCGCCGCATCCATGCGGCTCACGCCCCCGCAACCGGAC
>NZ_JBRRCG010000031.1:0-14875 GCF_056757995.1 Stenotrophomonas sp. STEN147 | reverse complement strand
AGCTCCTCTGTGCTGCCGTTCGACTTGCATGTGTTAGGCCTACCGCCAGCGTTCACTCTGAGCCAGGATCAAACTCTTCACTTAAAACTGCATTGCCCGAAGGCAAAAATTTAAAGCTGCAGATGAATGATTCTGGCAACGTATCGCTTGCTTTAAAACAATTAATAGTTGCTTGATCAAACGTCTGCAAGATGGACAGTCATCCTTCCTGCAGGCGCCTTCACAAGATACCTGCGCATACTTTCAAAGATCAGGGGAAGTGGCCTCAGCGCCGTTCCCGTGTGCTGCGAAGTTTCCTTCGTAGCGAGCCGCCCATTATAGCCGGCTTTTCCGCTTCGTCAACACCTTTTTCAAGGTCGCCTCACCGGAGTGGACGTTGTTGCCGGAGCTGCTTCGTCGTTGGCCCCGAGAGGCTTTCGTCGTTGCGAGCCGCCTATTATGACGGACTTTTCGAGTCCGTCAACACCTTCGTTCGATCATCTCGTCCGCTGGCGTGGCGTCGCTTCTTCGTGCTGCTTCCGGGGAAGCATCGCGCTGCAGCGAGGGAGCGAATTCTAGAGATCCTGCCGGATTCGTCAACCACTTTCTTTCAGGACAATGACAGCGCTGGCGCTTGTGCCGGCCGATGCGCGCACTCAATGTTCACTGCGGCGTCGGCCCCGCGGTTCGCGGGCAACGCCCCAGGCGCGATAAAATACGGGATTCACACCGGAGAGCAGGCAATGAGTACGCAGGTGCGCCACGGATGGTGGCGGGATCTATCGATGCCGGCGATCGTTGCCGGCTTCATCACCGTACTGGTGGGTTTCGCCAGTTCGGCGGTGATCGTGTTCCAGGCCGCGCAGGTGGTCGGTGCCGATCAGGCCCATATCGCATCCTGGATGTGGGCGCTGGGACTGGGCATGGGCGTGACCTGCATCGGGCTGTCACTTCGCTATCGGGTACCGGTGGTCACCGCGTGGTCGACGCCCGGTGCCGCGATGCTGGTGGTGGGCGCCGGCGGCGCTTCGCTCTCCGAGGCGACAGGCGCGTTCCTGCTTGCTGCGGCATTGGCAATGCTGGCCGGCTTCTCCGGCATCTTCGCCAGGCTCATGCAACGTGTGCCGATGGCGCTGGCGGCGGGCATGCTGGCCGGTGTGCTGTTGCGCTTCGGCCTGGATGTGTTCGTCGCAATGGACAGCCAGAGGGTACTTGCCCTGGCGATGTTCGCGACCTGGCTGGCTGGCCGGCGCCTGTTCCCGCGGTACGCCGTGATCGCGACCCTGCTGGTTGGCATCGCGGTCGCGGCCAGCCGCGGTCTGCTGCACGCGCAGCAGCTGCAGTTGCAGCTGGCGGTCCCGCAGTGGGTGACACCTTCCCTGTCGTGGACTGCCGTGGCAGGCATCGCCCTGCCCCTGTTCGTGGTGACCATGGCCTCGCAGAACATTCCCGGCGTCGCCGTGATGCGCGCCTCCGGCTACGACGCCCCGGTATCGCCGCTGATCGGCTGGATCGGCGTGGTCAACACGGTACTGGCCCCCTTCGGTGCCTATGCGCTGAACCTGGCCGCGATCACCGCAGCCATCTGCATGGGCCGCGATGCCCATGAGGATCCTGCCCGGCGCTACACTGCGGCGATGGCGGCAGGTGTGTTCTACATCGTCATCGGCCTGTTCGGCGCCACCGTGGCCGCACTGTTCGCCGCGTTCCCGCGGGAGCTGGTGGCCTGCGTGGCTGGCATCGCACTGTTCGGCACCATCGGCAACAGCCTCGCCAGCGCACTGGCGGTGGAGCGCGACCGCGAGGCGGCACTGGTCACCTTTCTGGTCACTGCGTCGGGGATGTCGCTGGCCGGTATCGGTTCCGCCTTCTGGGGCCTGGTCGCTGGCGCGCTGTGCCTGCTGGTCCTGCGGCCACGTGAGCCCCGCAGCTAGGCGTCGCCGAAGAGGCCCAACGCCTGCAGTGCGACGCTGAACGCGATGCCCAGGCCCAGGGCCAGCCGGCTGACGCCGCTGCGCCGGTCGATATAGGCCTCGACGCGCGCGCCGTCACCCGCGCCGGCGGCTTCGGCGCGGGCGATCACTGCCCTGCAGCGGCGCAGATACAGCGCATTGGCCGCCAGTGACACTGCGATCTTCAAGGCCAACGTCAGCCCCCATATCGCCGCGTCGTCCATTCCGGCCAGCACGATGGCGGCACCCCCCACCATGCTGATCACGACGTAGGCCACCGCCATGCCGTACATACGCCGGTACAGCAGCCACTTGAAGTCGAACAGGAACGCGGCCCAGTTCCAGGGACGCGGCCAGCCCGGCGGATCCCGACGCAGCCGCCACAACTCGGCATAGACAGCGAAGTTGTCGGCCACCACGCGGGCGAGCCGTGGATGACGGTCATAGACCGCCATTGCGGCGTCCAGGCTCGACGGCGCATCGCCGGCAACCGGCGCAGCGTAGGGATTGCCATCCGTGGCGGGATGTCGACTCACAGTGGCGAGCTGGACAAGGTCTGTACCAGCACGTGGCGACCGGCCGGTGCGATGGTGATCACGTCGGGCCCGGCATTGGCCGCTTCCAGGCAGACGTAATCGCGCCAGCCGTCTCCCACGTCGGCCATCTTCGCTGCCGCTTCCGCGCCGGGATTCCAGGCCACCAGCGAGCGGCTGCCTTCGGTACGGATCGTGATGCGACGCTTCAGCACCGGATCGCGCAGGACGTAGTGGCCACCTGCCCCGGTATAGATGCGGTCACTGCGGCCCGGGTCGCGCGGATCGCGCAGGGACCACGGGCCCTGCTGGCGCCGCGCCTGTGCATAGTTCTCGAACTTGTCCAGATACTCCAGCCCGTCCACGCCATCGACTTCGACCTTGCTGGCATCGCCCACGCGGAAGTAGTTGTGCAGCGCCTGGGTGATTGTCACCGGCACGGTGCCGGGATTGTCGGTCACCAGCTGCTGCCGTAGTTCACGGCCGATGCGCACGGTCATGGCCAGGCGCAGGGCGAGGTTGTCCAATGCAGGGGGAGCCAATACGAGTTCGATGCTGCCGTCGTCCAGCCGGCGGGCCTCCTTCAGCTCCCACGGCAGGGTGCGCACGAAACCATGCGCGGGCACATCGTCGCCTTGCCCCTGTCGCCCGAAATACGGCCAGCACACCGGGCTGCCGCCGCGGATGGGGGTCGGCAATGCGGCACGGCGTGGCGAAAGCCAGAGCAGATCGGCCTGCCCCTTGGGTACGAAGGAGAGCAGCTGGCCGCCGAACACACTGATGGCTGCGGTGGCCTGGGGGGTTTCCACCAGCCAGGCATCAAGCCCCTGGAACTGGCCACTGCGTACGCCCTGGATCTGTTGCACGTTGGATCGACTCCGTATGGCCGGCGACTGCACGGCACTGTAGTTGCTGGGAAGCGTGAAGCGGGTGGAGGCCACCGCAGGCGGCGCCGCGCTCTGCAGCGCGCGCAGGATGCGTTGGCCGGCTCGTCCATCGGCCGTGCTCCATCCCAGGCGGCGCTGTTCGGCCTGGATCGCCCGGCGGCTGGCTGTGCCGATCATGCCATCAGCGGTACCGATATCATGCCCCCGCGCCAGCAGCAGGGTCTGCAGCTGACGGCGCTCATCACGGCCCAGCCCGGGATCATCGGTCGGCCAGGCGGTGGCCAGGCCGCTGCCGCCGCGCAGGCGATCAGCCAGCGTCGCGATCGCCAGCGCATAGCTTTCGGCGGCGTTGTAGCTGTAGATCGCATCGTAGTTGCGGAACACCAGCAGGGCCGGCCCCTTGATGCCGGCGGGCAGCAGCAGTGCCGCCCGCGCGTCGGCAGCCAGACCCGCCGGAGCCAGCGCGCTGCCGTCCAGCGCTGTCACGCCCTGCGTACGCCAGTCAGCCAGTGACCGGCGTTGGGTACGGCCGGCCAGGCGGGTATTGAAGCCGTCGGCAACACGCACCTCCATGCCCCACGGTTCTCCCGTGCGCCAGCCGGCGCGCTTGAGGTAGTTGGCGGTAGACGCCAGTGCGTCGGGAATGCTGCCGACCAGGTCACGGCGACCGTCGCCATCGCCGTCGACGGCGATGCGTGCGTAGGTGCTGGGCATGAACTGCGTATGGCCGAACGCGCCGGCCCAGGACCCGGTCAGGCCTTGAGCCTGCAGATCACCGCGATCGATCAGCGTGAGCAGGGCCAGCAGTTCGCCACGGAAGAACGCCTGCCGCCGGCCGGCGCAGGACAGCGTCGCCAGCGACTGCAGCAGCGGACGCTTGCCGAACACGCGGCCATAGTCGCTCTCCACGCCCCAGACGGCGACGATGGTGACCGGATCGACACCATACTGCGCGGCGATGCGATCAAGCAGGTCGCGGTGCTGCTGCAGCATGGCCCGTCCATCGTCGACGCGCTGGCGGTCCACCAGTGCAGCCAGGTAGTCCCAGATCGGGGTGGAGAATTCGGGCTGCGCATCCAGCAAGCCGAGCACGCTGGGATCAGGACGCAGGTCGGCGGTGATCGCACCGAAGCGGTCTGCGGCAATGCCCTGGGTAGCTGCCGTTGCCTGCAGCTGTGCCAGACACCGGGTGAAAGCGGGATCGGGCGGGGTCAGGTCGGGCGCCGTTAACGGCGCGGCCAGTGCCGCGGTCAGGCCGAGTGCGGTCAGGGTGGGCATGGCGTCCTCCGTGTTGCCGGTGCTGACACCATACTAGAGGCTGAGCGACCGGCGATGCTGAAGCAGTTGCCGGCCGTTGGCCTCTCTAAAGCGTACGCAGCAGCCGCAGGCCGTAAGGTGGACTGTCAGCGTCCCAGCGCTGCGCAACCTGCAGGCCGGCCTGCCGCACCAGCGCACCAAAGCCGTCATCGGTGTACTTGTGGCTGTACTCGACGCGGATCGCCTCACCGGCCTCGAAGTGGAAGGTGCGGCCATCGAGGTGGACGTCCTGTGCCCGCTGGCTGACCAGATCGGTCTCGATGCGCAGACGTTCGGTGCTGTAACGGGCACGGTGGCGGAAGCCGTCCAGATCGAAGTCGCTGCCCACCTCACGGTTGAGGCGGACGAGCAGGTTGAGGGTGAATGCCGCGGTGATGCCTTCGGCGTCGTTGTAGGCGGCTTCGATCAGCGCGGGGTCCTTGTGCAGGTCGATGCCGATCAGGGCCAGGCCGTGGTCACCCATGGTCTGACGCATGGCCCGCAGCAGGGCGAGGGCGTCCTCGCCGGCGAAGTTGCCGAGCGTGGACCCCGGGAAGAACAGCAGGCGCCGCGCGGGCTCGCGCTCCGGTGCGGGCACGTCCACCGGCCGGGTGAAATCAGCGCAGACCGGCAGCATTTCCACGTCGGGAAGCGCGGGGGCGAGGTGATCGATGCTCGACAGCAGCGCCGCCCGGGAGATCTCGATGGGGGTGTAGGCCACGGGATCCTGCAGCGCGGCCAGCAACAGCGCGGTCTTGCGACCACTGCCGCTGCCCAGCTCGACCACGTGCAGGCGCGGGCCCACCACGCGTGCGATATCCGGCAAAACGCGATTCAACAGGGCCAGCTCGGTGCGCGTGGGGTAGTACTCCGGCGTGTGGGTGATCTGTTCGAACAGGCGTGAACCGCGCGCGTCATAGAAGTACTTCGACGGCAGCTGGCGCGCAGTGCGCGACAGCCCGGCCAGTGTGTCGGCGAGGATCTGCTCGCGGCTGGGCGTGAGATCGGTCAGCGCCTGCAGCGCGTCCTGTACGGTGCTCACGGCAGATCCCTCGCCAGGCGCAGGCCGGAGAACTGCCAGCGCGCAGGTGGCATGAAGAAGTTGCGGTAGCTGGCGCGCACATGCCCGCGCGGGGTGGCACAGCTGCCGCCGCGCAGGACCCACTGCCCGCACATGAACTTGCCGTTGTACTCACCCAGGTTGCCGGCGAACGGACGGAAACCGGGGTATGCGCCATAGGCGCTGCCGGTCCATTCCCAGACGTCGCCGAACAGCTGCCGCAGTCCCCCGCCCTGCGCTGCAGCGGGATGCAGATGATCGTCCTCGGCGAAATGGCCGGCGACCGGCTGCGACGTCGCGGCGGCCTCCCACTCGAATTCGCTGGGCAGGCGCGCACCGGCCCAGCGGGCATACGCATCGGCTTCGTAGTAGCTGAGATGGCACACCGGCGCATGCGCGTCGAGGTCGCGCCAGCCGCCGAGCGTGTATTCGCGCTGCAGGGCGTCATCCCAATAGAGGGGATGCTGCCAGTCCTCGCTTTCGCGCAGGGCCCAGCCCTCACTGAGCCACCAGCGCGGATCGCGGTAACCGCCGGCTTCGACGAAGTCACGGTACTCCGCGTTGCAGACCGGTCGATCAGCCAGCATGTGGGCCGGCAACAGCACGCGATGCGGTGGCGATTCGTTGTCGTAGGCGAAGGCGGCGTGCTGTGGCCACGCCGGTGCGCCGACGGTGACGATGCGCTCGGGAGATTCGATCCAGCCCAGCGGACTGGCTACGCTGGCGGCGGCGGGCAGATCCTGGCGGTAGGGCGGATGCAGCGGATTGCACCAGAGCGCGTGCTTGATGTCGGTCAGCAGCAGCTCCTGGTGCTGCTGCTCGTGCTGCAGGCCCAGCTGGAGATGCTGCAGGGCTTCATCGTCAAGATCGCCATCGCGGAGACGCGTCAGCAGGTGTGCATCGACCTGCTGCCGGTAATCGAGTACCTGCTGCAGCGACGGGCGCGAGAGCAGGCCACGCTGCGGCCTGGCATGCGCCGGTCCAATGCTCTTGTAGTAGCTGTTGAACAGGTAGTCCCACGCGGGGTCACGTGCCGGTGCGCCGGATAGACCGGCCAGCACGAAGCGGTCGAAGAACCACGTGGTGTGCGCCAGATGCCATTTGCTCGGGCTGGCGTCCGCCATGCTCTGCAGCATGGCATCTTCGGCACTGAGCGGTTCGGCCAGCAGCACGCTGCGGGCGCGCGTCTGCGCATAGCGGTGGGCGAGTTCACGCTGCGGAGCAGCGACGGCGACGGTAGCGCTGTCCATGCAGCCAGCATCCAGCGGTGCGGGTGAGCGCAACGTCATGGTGTGACATCGCGCCGTTCACATCGATGCCGTCGCGTAACCGGTTCAGATCGCGTCGAGGTAGTACCAGCGTCCGTCGATGCGTTCGAACCGGCTGCGCTCGTTCATTTTCACCGCACTGCCGCCGCCCACCCGATAGCGGGCGGTGAATCGCACTTCGGCATGGTCGGGCCCATTCACCTGGTGCTCGTGGACGGTCAAGCCAAGCCAGTGCGTCCGCTGGCCGGGCGCCTCGTCCAGTGACAGTTCGGCGGGACGGGTGGCCGGATGCCAGGTGGCCCGCAGGTAGTCGGCCAGACCACGCACATACGCGCTGTAGCGCGAGCGCATCAGGCGCTCGGCGTCCGGTGCGGGCTCGCCGGCATGGAAGCGGCCGCAGCAGTCGGCGTAGTCCGTGGCGAGGCCACAGGGGCAGGAATCGGCAGGGTTTCGGCTCATGAGGGTATTGTCGCTCGAGTCACGTCGGGCATCCATCGGCGATAGGCGTATGCTGTCGCGCCCCCACATTGAATGATCCCCGTGCTGGAACTGGTTCCCCCCGAGTTGTGGTGGCTGGTGGTGATCGCCTTCATTGCCGGCCTGGTCGATGCTGCCGTCGGTGGAGGGGGACTGGTACAGCTGCCCGGCCTGTTCACCGTGCTGCCCCAGCAGACGCCGGCGATGCTGTTCGGTACCAACAAGTTCAGTTCGATGTTCGGCACGGCGGCGGCGGCGTGGCGCTATGCACGCAACGTGCGGTTCCCCTGGAAGCCGGTACTGTTCGCCGCGGGCACGGCATTCGTGTTCTCGTTCGCCGGGGCCACGGCGGTGAGCCTGCTGCCCAAGGATGCCGTGCGGCCGCTGGTGCTGGTGCTGCTGGTGGCGATGCTGGCCTACACCCTGTGGAAGAAGGATTTCGGCGCGCTGCACCGGCCGCAGGAGATCGGCCGGCGCGAACTGACCATCGCGCTGGTGATCGGCGCTGCGATCGGCTTCTACGATGGATTCTTCGGGCCAGGCACCGGCAGCTTCCTGATCTTCCTGTTCGTGCGCTTCTTCGGCCTGGACTTCCTGCGTGCGTCGGCCGCATCGAAGGTCGTGAACCTGGCGACGAACATGGCGGCGATCTCGTTCTTCGTGCCGACCGGCAACATCCTGTGGTTGTTCGCGCTGCCGATGGCCACGGCCAACATCATCGGTTCGGTGGTCGGCACGCGGCTGGCACTGAAAGGCGGCACGCCGTTCATCCGTAAACTGTTCGTGGGCCTGGTGGTGGTGCTGATCGCGCGGATGGGCTGGGATACGTTCGGCGGGGCGTGAGGGACGTTATGAAATGGTAGGTGCCAACCTTGGTTGGCACGTTGTTTCAGGTCGCGAAGAGCAGCCGAGCATGGCTCGGCTCTACAGGTGGATTGCCCGAGGCGCTCAGGCTTCGGCTTCCTCCGGTTCATTGGCCTGCTGGCGGCTGCGCTCGGGCAGCTTCAGGCGCCTTCCTTCTTCGTCGTACTCGATCAGCAGCACGCCCGAATCGTGGCGGCCACTGATCTCGACGAAGCAGGCACCACCGATGAAAGGCTCCAGCGTCATCACCGACTTCAGCGGCGTGGCGACCACCATCTGGAAACCGAAGTTGTCGAAGATGTTCATCGCCAGCGCGGTGAACTCGTTGTCGGCCTTGTCGAAGGCTTCGTCGAGCACGACCGCCGCGTAACTGGGCAGCTGGCTGTCAGCGCCGCCGAGCTGGTAACGCAGCGCTGCGGCCAGGCAGGTGGTGGCGAGCTTCTGCCGCTGGCCACCGGACTTGCCGGCGCCGCTGCGGTAGATTTCGACCTGCTGGCGCGTTTCCGCATCGAGTTCGACGCCGATGAACTCCACGTGCATGCGCACGTCCAGGACCAGCTCGCGCCAGCGCTTGTCCTCACCTTCCTGCGAACCCAGGCGGTTGACCAGCTGGCGCAGCACGGTGAACTGTGACTCCGCCAGTTCACGCTGCTCGGTCTGCTGCTGCGACAGCACTTCGCGCAGCTGCAGCTGGAACTCCAGCACTTCCGGCAGCCGGCGGTCGCTCAGTTCGATGGTCAGCAGGGTGCCCCGGTTGAACGGCACCTGCTCCAGGCTGGCGTTGACTTCGTCCAGGCGCTGGCCGATCGACTTGCGGGCCTCGGCGCTGTGGCGCTGCAGGGCCAGCAGGTTGTTCTTGCTCTGGTTCTGCAGCAGATCGAAGAAGCGCTCCTCATGCTGGGGCAGGCCATCGCGTTCGAGACGGTCGAGGCGGGCGAGGAAGTCCTCGGCCGACGCCACCGATGCGGTGAAGTCGCCGGATTCTTCCGGCCACTGCTGGATGAAGCGGCGGAAGCAGCCGACCAGCTGGTTTTCGATACGGTTGAGGTCCTGCTGCGAGGACGACAACTGTTCGTTCAGCGCATTGCTGACCTGGCGCATGTGCGCTTCCAGCGTTTCCAGGCTGAGCGGGCCCTGTTGCTGCAACCGCTCTGCCAGGCCGCTCTCCTGCGCTTCGGCCAGCGTTGGCAGCACCAGCGCGCGACTCTGCTGGCGCGCGCGGTCGAGGCGGTCACGTTCCCGGACCAGCTGGCCGCGCTCGACGCGGACATCCTCATAGGTGCGGCGGGCCTGCTCGATGTCGGCGCGCACGGCGTCGATCTGCTGTGCCAGCCTGGCCAGGTCGGCATTGCCTTCGCGCAGGTCGCGCAGGCTGGCTTCGATGTCGGTCAGGCGCTGCTGGGGCGCGGCGACGTCGATCTCGTTCCATTGGATACCCGCGAGCTCGTGGCAGGCCAGGCGGCGCTCGTTGTCACGATCGCGCTGGCCACGCAGGCTCGCGATATCGGTCTCGCAGCTGGCGATGCGCTTGGCCAGTTCCTGCGCCTCACGTTCGAACGCACCGACCTTGTCGTGATTGTTGAAACCGAGAATCCAGCGACGGCGGTCGCCCACGGCACTGCGGTCGTCCTTCTCGAAGCGGTCGCCCGGATGCTTGACCTGGCCTTCGCGGGTGATGCCGCGGTCGACGTTGCGCAGCTGTCTGGCATCCACGCATTCGTAGTCGAATCGCTTGCCCAGCTCACGCCGCAGCCAGCTCTCGAACACGTGGTCGCGCAGCTCCAGCTTGTGCAGCAGCGACTTCACCGACGGTTCGCGGGCGAACGCCTCGTCGTTGCGGCGCACGCGGTAGTAGGTGAAGCGCATGCCGAGGTGGGTGCGGTTCACCCAGTCGGCAACCGCGTTGTAGTGCTTGTCGTCAACCAGCAGCGACAGCGCGAAGCCACCCAGCACGCGTTCGATCGCACCCTGCCAGCCCTGTTCCTCGGAGCGGACCTGGATCAGCTCGCCGACGAACGGCAACGCCACTTCGGAAATGCCGGTCTCTTCCGCCAACCGTGCACGCAGCTTCTGCATCGGCGCCGGAATGTTGGAGGGCGTGCGCTGCATCGCGTCAAGTTCGAGGCGTACTTCAGCGAAGCGACGCTCGTCATCACGCTTGCCACCGAGGCGCTCGCTGATGGCATCGTCCAGCGAGGCCGAAGCGCGCTGGCGATCCTGCAGTTCGTTCTGCGCACGCTCGACCAGTTCGGCGAAGCCATGGGCATCGTCGGGCAGTTCGGCCTGCAGTTTCCGTGCGGCTTCCTGCGCCTGGTCGCGCTTGGCCTTGCGGCGGTCGCGCTCGGCTTCGGCACGGCCCTGCTCGCGCTCCAGCTCTTCAATGCGCTCGCCGCCCTGCTGACGCCGCTGCAGTTCCAGCTCGGCCAGGCGTTCGCTGTGGTTGTCCAGCGCTGCGCGGCGCTGCGCCTCTTCCCCGAGCAGGCCACGGTCACGCACGTCCATCTCGCGCAGGCGCGCTTCGATCAGCGCCTGGCGGCGGCTCTCGCGGAAACTGTCGACGCCCAGCTTGAGCGCCTCGTCGTCACCGCGCTGCCGGTGCATTTCCTTCAGATCGGCGTAATAGGCGCGCGCCGGCAACAGCGTCTCCACCTGGCGACGGGCGGTGACGACCGCCTGATGGGCCCCGTCAAGCTCGGCGAAATCACTCACCAGGCGCTCGGCGGCGTCGAACGTCTTCGGCGTGTCGAGCATGAAGTCGCGCAGGAAGACGTTGAGATCACCCAGGTTCTTCGCTGATTGCGTCTTGTGCAGCAGGCGCAGCGCCATCTCGTTGTCGATGCCGAGCAGGTCGCGGAAGCGCTCGGCATAGCCGGAGAAGGTGTCAAAGTGGTGGACGTCGGCCAGCTTCTGCTTGAGCTTGCGCAGGTCCAGATCGAAGCCGCCCAGATCCTTGGCGATGTCGAACGGACGCTCGGCGATCATGTAGTGCTTGCGCACGTCGCCGGCCGAGGTGCCGTTGCCGGAGATCCACAACAGGCGCACCAGGCTGACCACGCGGCCGTCGCCGGCGCGGTACTCCAGCACCAGTGCGGTCCAGGTCGCACCCTTGCGCAGGTACTGGGTGGCAATCTCGCCGGTGCCACTGTCCTGCTGGTCGGCCCACGCGCCACGCACGTAGGACACCAGGTTGCGGTCGCGGCCACTGCGCTCGGCTTCGCGTGCGGCCGCGTTGAAGTCGACGATGGCCGGCGGCGTCAGCAGCGCGGACATGGCATCGAGCAGGGTCGACTTGCCCGAGCCGGAACGGCCGACGAACAGGAAGCCACGCTCGGCGATCGGTACTTCGGTCAGGCCGTTGAAGGTGCCCCAGTTGTGCACCTGCAGGCGGCGCATGCGGAACTGCTGCAGGCGCGGGTCCGGCAGGCCTTCATTGAACAGGGCGGGGGTGTGCTTGGAAATGGCCATGCGGTGTTCGGGTCTCTCAGGCTTCGGCGGCCGGGGTTTCGCGCAGCTGGCGGTACACCGCCGAAAGCTGGGACACGTCTTCGGCGGAGAACAGCAGCTTCAGCGCCGGCGAGACTTCGTGGCGGTCGTCCTGGCCGCTCAGGCGGGTCAGGATGTGGTTGTCCTTCATCTTCTGCACGGCCGATGCAACGCGGCGGTTGAAGCCGGCGCGGTCGGTGGACAGGTTCTTCTCGTAGATGGCCAGTGCTTCGGCCATCTCGGCGTCGGCGACCACCGCGCGGTTGCCGCGCGCGTCGGCCTCAGCCAGCTGCTGGCGCAGGAACAACAACAGCACCGAGTCGATGAAGGTCAGCGGCGAGGTCCGCAGCAGTACCGGTGCATCGACATCTTCGGTGTCGGCCTGGCGGGTGAATGCCACACCGCTTTCGCGGTCAAGCACCAGTTCCAGGAACAGGTCGGACAGCGCTGAACGGATGCCCGCTTCGCTGCGCACCAATGCCGGCCACAGCTTGGCGTGGCGCAGCTGGTCGATGCTGGGTCCGATCAGCAGCTGGCACAGCGCGCGCCGGGCATCCAGCGGCAGGCGGCCGGTATCACCCAGGTAATACACGCTGTTGCCGCGCCGTGGCTGCGCCTCGAGCATCGCCGGCTCGGCCTCGTAGGCGTCCTCGGCCTGGTCGGCAGACGGTGCTTCGATGGGGTCTTCATGCCAGCTCATGGCGTCTCTCCTGGGTGAACCAAACCAGCGGGATGCGTGCGCGGCGCAGTTGGCCGTCGCCGCCACGCCATTCGGCGAGCTCCTGCTCGCCAGCGACCACGCTGCCGAAGCGCGTGCCCAGCGACAGGTAGCCGATGACGCTGCCCAGGCCCTGCGGCGCTTCGCGCTGCGACAGCGCCTGGGCGATGCTGAGCCGCGGCTGTGCATCGAGCAGGTCGTGCAGGTCGCGGCGCAGGGTGCGGAAATCGATTTCGGACGAGGCCACCAGATCACCGACGCTCTCCAGGCTGATGCTGGCCGCGTCGTTGTACTCGACATTGCCATCGACCTGGGCGCTGCGGGGGTCGTGCAGTTTCCACTGCGACCACGAGCGCAGCCGGCTGGTCGTCAACTGCAGGTCACGGCCAATCGTGCGCTGGGCCGGGAACTCGTCGCGCAGGGCCAGCGCTTCGGACTGGGCCTGCTTGAGCAGCTGATTGAGGCGACGCTGTTCAAGATAACCGCGGCTCTGCACGAAGCCGCGCAGGCTGCGCGCGAAATTCTGCAGGACATCGTGTACCTGGCCGCCGCGTTCAAGCATGGTGCTGGTGAAGCTGCGCAGGAAGTTGCGCTCGTTGCGATCCAGGCGGCGTGCAAAGCCCCGTGCCAGCACGGCTTCCAGCGCGGCATCGAGCTGCGCACTCTGCTCGGCATCATTGAGCAGGCGCCAGAATGCCTGGAAGCTGCGGCCGGCATCACTTTCGCCGATCACGTCCACACCCTCGAACAGCTGCGACAGCACATCGCCACGTTCGCCTTCGTCGTCGATGATGCGCTCGCGGAACTCGCGGTTGAGCTGCTCGAAGCCGTCACGCACCCGGCGGAAGTCTTCGGTCAGCTCGTCGGCGAGACCGATGATCTGGCGGGCGCGCTCCAGTGCACGCTTGCCGTCCAGGGCAACCACACGACCGGCGCTGACCCGCGCGATCTCGGCGTCGATGCGGTCGCGCTCGTCGCGCAACGCAGACAGGCGTGCGTCGGGATCGGATTCGGTCTGTGCAGCCAGCTGCGAGAGCTGTTCGATGACCAGTGCCAGGCGGCTCTCGGTGGCAGCCACGCGCGCCTGTTCGAGGCTGTCGGCGAAGCGGATCGCCTGCAGGGCCTGGGTCGACAGTTCGTACTGCTCCTGGTCGGCGCCCTCGGGCAATCGCCGCTCCAGCCAGCCCTGGGACAGCCAGTGTGCGATGTAGGCCTGCGCCGTGCGCGGCAGGTCACGGGCCAGTTCGTCCCCATTGAGCTGGTCCAGCGCGCGCTGCAGGCGCTCGTTGAGCACCGAGGACGGCAAGGTGCGTTCGCCATCCATCAGCAGGCTCTGCAGCAGACCGATGATTTCGGGCGCATGGTCGGCGGCAAGCAGCTTCCATTGGGGCTGTTCGCGCAGGTGACGGTAGCGGGAGATGCGTTCGCGATGCTTCATGCAGCGAGAGGATTGGGAAAGACAGGCGGCTGCGGGCAGCCACGCACGGCCGTCGCGGGGACAGCCGTGGCAAGGCCGGCCACCGTGGGCCGGCGGTGCGGGGAGAAGCGGCTCAGCGCTTGCCGCCCACTTCGATGAAGCGCAGGAACTCGGCGCGGGTACGCGCATCGTCGCGGAAGCTGCCGAGCATCTTGGAGGTGACCATGCTGACCCCACGCTTGTGGATGCCGCGGGTGGTCATGCACTCGTGGGCCCCTTCGACGACCACGCCGACGCCGATCGGCTGCAGCACGTCCTGGATGCACTGGGCGATCTGCGCCGTCATCTTTTCCTGCACCTGGAAACGGCGGGCATAGGCCTCGACGACGCGCGCCAGCTTGCTGATGCCCACCACCTTGCCGGCCGGCAGGTAGCCGACATGCACGCGGCCGATGATCGGCGCCATGTGGTGCTCGCAGTGGCTTTCGTACTCGATGTCACGCAGGACGATCAGTTCGTCGTAACCGGCGACTTCCTCGAAGGTCCGCTCCATGTAGGCGCGCGGGTCATCGCGGTAACCGCTGAACCAGTCGCCGTAGGCTTCGGCGACGCGGCGGGGGGTGTCCAGAAGGCCTTCGCGGGACGGGTCCTCTCCGGCCCAGCGCAGCAGGGTGCGCACGGCCTCCTCGGCCTGGTCCTGGGTCACGTCGCCCTGCGGGGCGGCCTTTTCGTTGTTCTTGGTCATTGCGTACAGCGTCCCGAACGGGGGGCGAGCATCGTACCTGACCGGGGGGTAGGTCGTCCCGTGGGGAGGGTTCATCGCGCGTCGGCAGTCGGGGTCGCAGGCCGACGTTCATGGCTCGGGAATGTGCCGTGGTAGCGCCGGGCCATGCCCGGCGGGCTCTATGGACGGGCCCCATGCCGCTCGCCGGGCATGGCCC
>NZ_JBRRCG010000030.1:0-18686 GCF_056757995.1 Stenotrophomonas sp. STEN147 | reverse complement strand
GCTGGCGGCGCCGCAGGCACTGAGCCAGTTGCAGGAAAGCCAGCAGCTGCTGCAGCAGCTGGCCGAGTCGGCAGGCAAGCAGCAGGCGCAGCTGCCTGGCGAGGCGGCCGAGCTGCCGGTGGACGCTACCCTCACCGAACTGCAGGAGACCCTGCGCGCCACCCACAGTGGCAGCGCGGCGGGCAGCATTGCCGGAGGCGACGGTGAAGCGCCGGGCTGGAGTGCGCCGGTCCTGCTGGGCAGTGGCGTGGCCGGCGTCCTCAGCCTGACCCCGGCCGACCAGGTGTGGGTGAGTGGCACCCACACTACGCTGGCCAGCGGCGTGGCACTGAACTGGATGACCCAGGGCTCCTTGACGATGGCCGTGGCCGGCGGCCTGGTGCTGTACACCGCCGGCATGGAACCCAGCGGCGAGAGCCCGAACCAGGAACGCGGCATCGCGCTGCATGCGGCACAGGGCAAGGTGAGTGCGCGTGCGCACAAGAACCAGGTGATCGTGGCGGCCAAGACGCAGGTGCGCATCGCCAGTACCGAAGCGGACGTGCAGCTGTCGGCACCGAGCAAGCATCTGCTGGCGACGGCGGCCGGGGCCTACATCCGGATCGAGGGCGACAACATCGAACTGGGCGCACCGGGCAAGGTGGAGTTCAAGGCGAGCCAGAGGGAATGGCTGGGGCCGGCGAGTGTGGTGGGGCAACTCCCTGTGCTTGCCGCAGATCTCAAAGCGTGCCCAACCAAGGACAGTCAGCTGGCAGCTGCCGGCGCTGCAACTATCTGAAATGAATCATCACTCGCTTGAATCGTTGATCCGGGATGTCGGTGAAAGATTGCATGGTCCGCGCCAGCCGCGCTGGGCAGGCGCAATCATCGATCCATTGGTGCGCGACCCACTTGATGATGGGCTTGTCGCGGAGCTGGGAGCAACCAAACTCAGAATCAATGTGCCACTTCGTGACAAAACGCCATCGCGCCTTCCGTACCTGCTTCTGCTGGAAGCAACCTCTGATGGCGTCGCGCTGCTGCACGCCACCTGCCTTGAGGCAATGGAAGAGCAGCGGAACCCCGATAGTGAGGCAGAGCACGGGTTCGCCATTGGGCCTTGGATCGGCTTCGACTCCGAGCCTGATGAGATCGCCAGACATTGGGCCACGATCTGTACGATTCGAGTAGCCGGGCAGGGACGCCGGTATCTGCGCCTCGCGGATAGGCGGGTACTCAAGTGGCTCTGGCGCCGCCTGGACGCCGCCCAGCAGGCCTTCATGGCAGGACCCATGACGCAGATCCTGGTGTTGGGGCGAGATTCGAGTGTCGCTGAACTCCGCGTGTCAATGACACCACAGCGGGAGCGCACTGGGCTCCGATGGAAGTTCGATGGGAGCAAGCTCGACGAGTGCGAGGCTGTGCAGAGCATGCTCAGAGGATGGCGGCGATTCGCACCAACCGTTCCGGCGAACTACCTCGATCTGGCCGAGTTCGCGCTATCCGAGGCGCAGGCCGCTGGCGCCCAAAGCCTGCATGATCGAGTGCTCCTCGGAGCGTGCGCCTTGCAGGTAGACAATCACGTTCTCAGGTCGCCAGAGCTTCGGCGACTTGTTGCCACATCCCAGGCACAGGCCACGAATCTCGCTTTGGCCCTTGCTGCGATTCCCGATAGCAGGTGGGACGCCATGGCACTGTCCGTCCGACAAGGCGGATCCGGCGCTCGCCATCTGGAGGCCCCTCAAGGAGAGAGCGTTCATGGCTTCAGGTGATAGCAATCAATATTCGAGCAACGCCATCACCGCTGCCAGGAGAACCAAGACGTGCGGTGCTGGCGGCTGCCCGTCATGTGTCAAGTCTGGCCTGCCCGTGTTGCTTACCAGGCCGGGACTGGCTGAAGCACGATACGCGGCCAGATCAGCCGCGCAGACACGCCAACTGATGGCCGGGCTTTCCGCGCCCGACCTGAAGTTCTCCGACTATGTCATGCGCGCGCTGAGGACAGGGTACGTCTACGTCTACTATCAGACTCCAGCGATGCATGCGCTGATTGGTGGAGAAGGTTGGGAGGCTTACGCTGTCGACGAGGCAGGCTATGTCAGCCCCATTCCGTTGGAGAATCCACCTCTGCCAGAGGAAATGCCGCGCTTCAGTTGTGAGCGCGCGGCGGGCTATGCCGCCGCTATGCTGATCAACATCAAAGAGCCCTCCCGTGCTGGTGAGGTCTGGATAGGTTTCAGCGAAGTGCCGCTATCCGTGAAGGTAAGGCAGAACTACGCGGCAGACCCGGAGCTTCTGAACCAGCGTTTTACTCGCCTGAACGCGTCCACCGGTCAAAGCAGCCGTGCGCTGGCGCTCACGGATGGTGCGATACAGGGCGCAATTGCGGACTACGACGTCGAGCGCGGTCGCATGCTTGAAGGCCTGCGCGGAAATCCCCATCGTCCAGGGCAGGTAGCGCTGGACAAGAATGGCAAGGTCCCAGAGAAGCCGGCTTCGGAAGATGCGCAGACCGAAGAGCGGCGCGAGTCCGCCAAGGACGTTGCCGCGGCGGCGGCTGCAATCGCGGGCGCATCCAGGGATCCAGCCGCCAGACAGCCTCTGATCCTGGGTGTCAGCGACCCGGTCGGTATGGCCCACGAAGCCGCGCATCTTCGCCTGACACTGCCCAGCAAGGCTGTGACGTGGTTGATGGCGCAGAAGGACGGTGCGCGACGCCTGCAGACTGCAGTGACGCTGGTGGGGCTTCAGCAGATGCTGGTTGAGCAGGCCAGGGTGCGGGAGGCTGACTTCCGTGATCGCAATCCGCCTGCGATGTCTGCAATGGATCTTCGTGCGGAAATGATAACGAAGACAGAGTTCGAGGCTCGCCAGAAGGCAGGCATCGTTCCTTCGTCCGCAAGCTGGTCGCCGCTCGCTATTCCCATGAACGGCCCGTGGGGTAAAGGCGTCGCCTCAAGCGGACAGAACGGCTACGGGACTGTGCACGTAGCCGGCGGCGCTTTTGAGGCCGACGCGCTTGAGCTGATCGATAAGATCAAGAAGAAGGCGTCCGGCAAAACTCGCGACACCGTCACCGGAAAGTCACTGGGCTGGGAAGACTACCTGAAGGAGTTTGGTAGGTACTCCGCTGAAGACAAGGCACTGCGCAAGCACATCCAGGGGGATCACCGCGATCTTCTGTCGTGGAATGGCCGCAAGCTGGTCACCGGGTTCGATTTCGATGAGACGAGCCCCGAAGATGGCATCTATTACAGCCAGGTGGTCGCCAACCTATTGCACGGCGGGCCCATCGACGACGAGGCTGTGGAGTGGTACGCCGACTTCGTAAAGGATGATCCCAGCAACAAAGACAATCTGCTGGTCAGGGCCATGCTGGGCAATCAGAAAGACGCGTTTGAGCAGTTTTCCGGGTGGAGCGTCGAAGAGGGCCAGAGAAACAAGGCCACTGAGGTTCTCAACAATCTGCTTGATCTGGCAGAGAAGCTGAGCGAGTCCAACCAGGGCGGGAAGGCGGCCGCGTTGGCCGTGAAGCACGTTGACACGCTGCGGATTCTTGCACGTGCGTATGCCAGCCCGCTGATCGCGATGGTGGGCGCCGTAGCGCTTGGCGCAGGGAAAGTGAAGAAGACGCTCTCTCCGCTTCTGTACGACCGTGTCATGGCGTTGTTGAGCAGCATGGTCAAACGAGCGGCCCCACACATTACCCATCTGATCGTTGATGCCCCTCTGCGGATGGCAGGGCGCGCGTGGCGGGAGGTCTCAAGGGCATTCACTGCGGCTGCGGCCGACACGCCGGCCGGCAAGCGCAATGGCGTGAAGAGCCTGGTGATTGGAAGCGGAAGCTCTCTCCAGCTGGCAGGTGCCGGTGAAGCGGCTGATACGCGAGTGAAGCTGCATCTGTGGACCAACCAGAGTGAAGAGCAACTGCGCGCGCTTCAGTCGACTGCCCAGCAGGGGCAATCTGTGGCAAGTGCGCGGCCGGCGCCAGGATCGACAGCGGGGACGGCTGCCGCAGCGGCTCCCATTACCATGGGGTCCAGTGGTCTGATGAGCCTTGCTTCGGCCACACCCAAGGTGATTGCCGATGTGCCTACGGTGATGAGTGCCGGTGCCGGCATCATTCAGGCGATGGAAGTTGCCAAAGCGTGGAAGAAGCTGGAGGTTGGCACGGCGAAGGAGCGCAGAGATGCCATCTTCAGCTTCTTCTCGGCAGGGTTAGGTGTGGTCTCGGCATTCCTCGATGTCGCGAAATCGTACGCGCAGAATGTTCTCAAGAAGGGGCTTGCCAAGCGTCTGGAGGCCACCGTTGCTCTGTTTGCGGCTATTGGTTCGTTCATTGATTCGGCGCAGGCCTTTGTTGCTGCTGCGGACGATTTGAAGAATGGGCGCGGTGGTGCTGCTATAGCGCATTCTCTAGAAGGGGCGTCGCTATTTGCTGGTGGGTTCGCTCTTGCTCTATACGCAGCATCGATCGTTGTTCAGGGTTTTGGCACATCTACTTCATGGCTTGGGTGGGGCATCGTCCTTGTGATTCTCGGACTTGCGCTCGGTTTCGTTGCCTCGCTTCTAATGACGCTTCCTCTCGAGGATTGGGCGGCCAGGACTATTTGGGGGAGGTGGATCTCGACCCGTTGGGTCACGCAGGAGGAAGAACTTGGAGAACTCAATAAAGTTCTTTTGGGTGTTGAGGTGGATGCGCAGTATAGAAGCGCGTTCAGCTGGAAGAATGTCGCATCTGCGGATGACGTGATCATCGGTGATGCAGTGAAACGCATGACCGCCCATGACTCCGGTGCAAGGTTCACTAGGGAGTTTTTGGTCACGCTTAAGCTTGTAGATCAGATTCGGAAACGGCTGGGAATAAATATTCTTGTGAGCGGTCAGGGCGCGGCAGGGATGGAGAGCATCGCCCGCTATTCCACCGATGAGTTGGGCAATGCCGGAGAGAACTGGGGCCAGGGCGTATCAGAAGGCAGGATGGATCATGTCTCTGTTGAGGCATTGACAATATCCGGCCATGTCGAGAGTAGTCGATTCTCGGCTTTGGCGGTGGAGCTAACAATTCGAGACGCTCTTGATGGAGGGGACGTTATTGTCTATGAGAGGATGGTGGTTGAATGAATAGACCCAGGAAGCGGTATGGCGACGTTCTGGTTGAAGAGTGGGAGGGCGAGGAGCCCTTCTTTGATGCGGATTTTGCAAAGAAACGGACTAATGGCACCGGACAGGTTGGTGTGGCCCAACCCCGCCGGATCCTGAATTCTACTGACGGTGTCCGAGTTCACAGTGGTCCTTCATCATCCGATGTTGTTCTGGCGGCCTATGAAAACGGGATCATGATTAGCGGGCTGAGAGGGTCCGCAAGTCTTTCATTACTTGCGTGGTTCGGATTTCTTCCAGCCCTGGGTCTCGTCGCGTCGTCGTTCTTTGGTGCCTCTGTCTTGCTGAGGGGGGGCTGGGAGTTTCTGGTGCAGGAGCCCGGCGTTGCGCTTGGCTTCGCATTTTTGGCCTCGTTTCCTGCTCTATTTGGAATTAGTGGATTCAGTGTTCTGTTTCGTATTCTGGTGCTGATGCCATCGGATTTTCCGGTGATATTTAACAGGAAAACGAAGGATGTCTGGGTGACAGTTCCTTCGATGCCGTCATTCATACGGATCTTTGAATTTATTCCGGTGAGGTTTGAACGGCACAGTTGGGAAAGTCTTCAACCGCGAACATACAGGATCCTCGAGGTCACTGCTGGCATGAGTTCTGCTCGCTGGACATACATCCTGACGATGGCTTTCGGACGTGAAGACGACCCCACGAAGGTCGCCAGTGAGGTGAACATCGGCTTCAAGGGCTGGGGAGACGATTTCGAGCTGCTGCAGCTTTGGGAGCACATTCGCCAATATATGAACGACGCCGGCCCGGCTTTGGACCAAGGCGAAAAGTTCAAGACCTTCAGCACGGGCCGACTTCCCAAGTTCCCGGATGAGGCAATGGCGGCCTTGGGGCGAAAGCTCTCGGAATCCGAGGCTTGGGAAATTACGAGGGCCTAATGGCCCTGTTATTGGCGGTGGGCCAGATGAAATGTGAACTCTAAAGAGCCCCGCTGCTGAAAAACAGAGGAGGTCGGTCTATGAGAGGATTTTGGTTGAATGAATAGACCCAGGAAGCGGTATGGCGACGTTCTGGTTGAAGAGTGGGACGGCGAGGAGCCGTTCTTTGATACGGATTTTGCAAAGAAGCGGACTAATGGCACCGGACAGGTTGGTGTGGCCCAACCCCGCCGGATCCTGAATTCCACTGGCGGCGATCGAGTTCACAGTGGCCCCTCATCGTCCGATGTTGTTCTGGCGGCCTATGAGAACGGCATCATGATTAGTGGGCTGAGAGGGTCCGCAAGTCTTTCATTACTTGCGTGGTTCGGATTTCTTCCAGCCCTGGGTCTCGTCGCGTCCTCGTTCTTTGGTGCCTCTGTCTTGCTCAAGGGGGGCTGGGAGTTTCTGGTGCATGAGCCCGGCGTTGCGTTTGGCCTCGCATTTGGGACCTTGTTCGGTGCACTCTTTGGAACTAGTGGATTCAGTGTTCTGTTTCGTATTCTGGTGCTGATGCCATCGGATTTCCCGGTGATTTTTAACAGGAAAACGAAGGATGTCTGGGTGACAGTTCCTTCGATGCCGTCATTCATACGGATCTTTGAATTTATTCCGGTGAGGTTTGAACGGCACAGTTGGGAAAGTCTTCAACCTCGAACATACAGGATCCTCGAGGTCACTGCTGGCATGAGTTCTGCTCGCTGGACATACATCCTGACGATGGTTTTCGGACGTGAAGACGACCTCACGAAGGTCGCCAGTGAGGTGAACATCGGCTTCAAGGGATGGGGAGACGATTTCGAGTTGCTGCAGCTTTGGGAGCACATTCGTCAATACATGAACGATGCCGGCCCGGCTTTGGACCCGGGCGAGAAGTTCAAGACGTTCAGCACGGGCCGACTTCCGAAGTTCCCGGATGAGGCAATGGCGGCCTTAGGGCGAAAGCTGTCGGAGTCTGAGGCGTGGGCTGCTCCAAAGACTTGACGCAAGATTGGCTGCGTCGGCATTTGACCTGCCCCGGTTTGTAGTCTCGACAACCACGATCTGGCGTGTCGGCCGTGAGCCTCTCCCCTCAGATGGGAGGAGAACCTGAAAATAGGGGATTACCGTGCCGCCGCAATCGCCTTCACCCGCGCCCTGGCCAATGCTTCACCAATCGCCGGGCCTTTCAGGTGCGTCGTATCCAGATCCCGTGCCTGTACCGATAGCGCCGCCTGATGCAGGCGCTTGAGCGTTTCGCCCTGCGGGTAGTCACTGTCCTCGAATCCCAGCCGTCCGCGCTTGTCGGCCTCGCAGCACAGGGCGATGCGCGCGATGCGTTCGGGCCGGCGCAGCGCGTCGCAGCGACCGAGCAGTTCCAGCACGGTGGCATCGCGGAGCTCGTCGATGCGGTGCACGTTCAAGTGCTCGCGGCAGACCGCTTCCGCCAGCTGCTGGTGTTCGGCCGGCACCTTCAAGCGGGCGCACAGCGCCTTCAACGGCGTGATGCCGCGCTGCTCATGCATGATGTGGCGCGGCCATTCCTCCGGCGGGGTGAGGCCCTTGCCGAGATCGTGGGTAAGCGCGGCAAAGCCGACCAGGTCATCGCCCGGGGCCAGTGCAGCTGCCATGTCGCTGACCATCTCCTGGTGCAGGCCGGTGTCGATTTCCGGGTGGAACTCGGCACGCTGCGGAACGCCATACAGCGCTTCCAGCTCGGGCAGGACCGGGCCAAGTGCCTGCGCCTCGTGCAGGGTGCGCAGGAACGCCGAAGGCCGTTCGCTTGCCAGCGCCCTTCGTAGTTCCTGCCAGACGCGCTCTGGTACCAGCGCGTCGAGCTCACCGCTGGCAGCGACCTCGCGCATCAGCGCCATGGTTTCGGGGGCAACGGTGAACCCCAGCGGGGCAAAGCGGGCCATGAAGCGGGCCGCGCGCAGCACGCGCAATGGATCTTCAACGAAGGCAGGACCGACGTGGCGCAGCACGCGCTGCTCGATGTCACGCACGCCGCCGTAAGGATCGACCAGCGCACCGCTGTCTTCGTCGCAGGCAATGGCATTGATGGTGAAGTCGCGGCGCTGCAGGTCCTCTTCCAGCGTTACCGCCGGATCGGCATCGACCACGAAACCGCGATAACCGCGGCCGGATTTGCGCTCGGTGCGGGCCAGGGCGTATTCCTCCCCGGTCTGCGGATGCAGGAAGACCGGGAAGTCCCGCCCCACGGCGCTGAAGCCCTGCGCTTCCATCTGCGCAGGCGTGGCCCCGACCACCACCCAGTCGCGGTCGCCGGCGGGACGCTGCAGCAGGCGGTCGCGCACGGCGCCGCCGACAAGATAGATCTTCATGGCGGGGATGATGGCATGCCCGGCGTGCAGAGCCGAATCAGTCGCCGCCCTGACCCGCGTCCGCCGGACAGCTGAAGCGCTTGCGCTTGTCGACCAGGCGTCCCATCAGGCGGTCGCTCAGCGGCAGGGCGTCACCGTTGAGGCGCCAGTCGTAGATCACGCTGAAGGCCAGCACGCGCGCGACGTACTCGCGCGTTTCCTTGTAGCTGATCGTCTCGATCCACAGGTCGGGATCGAAACCGGGGCGCTGGCTCTGCCAGCGTGCCGTCGGCGTCGGACCGGCGTTGTAGGCGGCGATGGTCACATAGGGCAGGCCGTCGTACTTGTTCATCAGCTGGCGCAGGTAGGCGGTGCCGATGGCGATGTTGGTGTCGGGGTCGTAGAGGCTGTCGGCACCGCCGTAGCCGGTCAGGCCGATGGACTTCGCCACGGCGGCACCGGTGGCCGGCAGCACCTGCATCAGGCCCATCGCATTGGCAGGCGAGCGCGCGCGCGGAGTGAAGATGCTTTCGGCGCGGATTTCCGCAGCGACCCAGGCCGGGTCGATGGCATTGCGCGCCGATTCGCGGCGGATCGTGGCGTCATGGTGCAGCGGGAAGCGCAGGTCATACAGGCGCTGCTCCTGCGGCTGCTTGCCGAGGGAGAACACCGCGCGGTCGAACCAGCCGTTGTCCTGGGCCACCCGCACGGCCAGTCGGCGCTGGGCGTCATCGAAGCGCGACAGCGCGCTGTTCCATTCGGCCACCGCCCAGCCGGCGCGATCGATCTGGAACAACGCCACTGCGCGCTGGATGGCAGGATCGCGAGCCACTGCGGCCTTGGCCTGTTCGCTGTCGTTGGGTTTCCACGGGCACAGCGTGTAGCCCTGCTGCAGCTTGTCGGCCGCGAGGAAGCCGTGGAAGGTGGGCGTGCGCGCGGCCTCCCGGAACAGCGACTGTGCCTGCTGTGCCTGCCCGGTCTTCTCCAGCATGCGTCCTTCGTAATAGCGCCAGCGTGGATCGTTGCGCTGCTTCGGCCCCATCTTGCGGATCGCCGCCAGGGTCGCCGGCCAGTCGCCACGCGACATCGCTTCGCGCACGCGCCATTCATGCAGGCGCTCGTCGTAGGCGGCGTCGGGGACTGCATTGAGGCGCCGCGCGGAATCAGGCAGGTAGGAGGCAACCGTCCACAGCGCGATCTGATAGCGCACCTGGGCCTGCTGCTCGGCACTCAGGCCCAGGGCCTGCGCGTACTGCGGCAGCTGCTGCTCGGTGGCATCCGGATCGGCCTTGGCCAGCTTGACCAGGCCATCGGTGGCGATGCGCCGGCTGCGATCATTGCGCGGCCAGTTCAGTGCGCTGGCATTGGGCTTGTCGACGAACGCAGCATAGGTGTTGGCCAGCGCCAGGTCGGCGGCGGGAAGCCCACGCGCGGCGCTGCGCATCACCGCCGGCTGCTGCGCGTCGGCGGCCGCGTCGATGCGCTCCCAGCGCAGTGCGTCGCTCAGGCCCCCCTGGGCCTGCAGCACGGCGAACACTGCATCACAGCCGTCGGGAAGTGACTTGCCGTTCCGGCGCCACAGCTCCTGGGCGTCGCTGATCCATTGCGGATCGACGCCGCCGGTCACCTGTCGCGCGGTCAACTGCGCACAGCGCAGGCCGAGATTGTCGGTAGGGGCCCAGTTGGCGAGCAGGGTGGGCCAGTCCTGCCGGCGTGCCACCGAAGGCAGCCACACGCTGCGGAAGGTGGTGGCCACGGCCTGGCCCTCGTAACGCTTGAGGAAGGCCTGCGCCTGCGCGGTGTCGACCGTGTCGATGTTGCGCCGCAGATTGGCGTACTCCAGCCAGCCATAGGCCGGATGGCGGCTGAGCGCGGCGGCCTGGCCGGGATCGAACTGGCCGCGTTCGGCAGCGGCGATGGCGGCTTTGAGCTGCGCGTTCTGGGCATCGAGGGACTGGGCACCGGCGCAGCCGATCAGCAGCAGGGAGGCCAGCGGGAGCAGGGACAGGGCGGTCGAAGAGCGTCGGGTCATGGCGCCAGCATAGCGGGCACTGGCTGAATTCAGTTTCGCATCGCGTGCACGCCAGACAAAGGCAACGGCGGCTGAATGCAGGTGCATGCAGCCTCTGCCGCAACGGCGGGATGCCGGCGTAACGTCAGAGCCGGGCGAACCGCCCGGCTGCAGGGAGCGGCACATGGCGTTCAGTAGCGCAGGAAGGAATGGCCCGCTGGCGGAGATCAATGTCACGCCATTGGTGGATGTGATGCTGGTGCTGTTGATCATCTTCATCGTGACCGCACCGATCGTGGCCCGGCCGATCGCAGTGCAGTTGCCGCAGGCGACCGATCGCGTGGTCGCCCGGCCGGACCCGCCGCCGCCGATCGAACTGCGTCTGGATGCAGCCAACCAGCTCAGCTGGAACGGCCACCCTCTGGCCATTGCCAATCTGCAGTCGCGCCTGCAGGCGCAGGCGGGTAAGTACGCCGGCAACCTGCCGGAGCTGCGCATCGCGACCGATCCGGCGGCCGAGTACGAAGGGATGGCACGCATCCTGGCGGCGGCCGAGGCCACCGGCATGGAGCGCGTTGCGTTCGTGCGCTGAGCAGCGGACGAGGGGCTGTCGATGGACAGCCCCTCCACCAGAGTGCTTTGGAGCACTCTGCGGATGCCGGCACCAGCTGTCGCAACAGGCGCGTGATCACCGCGCCAAGGCTGGGACACGGCACAGAATCTGTCGCTATCTGATGCGATTGCCCGTCAATCGCGTCAAGCCTGCGTGAAAGGGTGTCGGTCATCACGCCGTGATTTTGACTACTTGTTTACAAAGGAGACGCTGCCGCCATGCAGGAGGGGCGTACGGCAGCCAATGTCCCGACATTCCTTTGGAGAGAGAGCGAATGAATCACCTGCACCACCGCCCCCTGGCGGTTGCCGTCGCCCTGTGCGTGACTGCCCTGGCACCGCTGGGCGCCGCCGCACAGTCCACCACCAACCTGGACGCGGTCGAGGTCACCGGTACCCGCATCAAGCGCGCTGAAGTGGAGGGCCAGGTTCCGATCCAGACCCTGACCCGCGGCGACATCGAGCGCACCGGCCTGAGTTCGATCGGTGAAGTGCTGCAGCAGCTCACCGGCTCCGGTTCGGCGCTCAATGCCAAGTTCAATTCGTCCGGCAACTTCGGCTTCCCCCCGGATGGCAGCGGCGTCGGTGCGGGTTCGGCGCAGGTCGATCTGCGCCACCTGGGGGCCAAGCGCGTGCTGGTGCTGGTCGACGGCATCCGCTGGGTCAATGAGTCATCGGCGTCGGGTGTCGGCGCCGCGACCGATCTCAATACCATTCCGCTGGCCATCGTCGAGCGCATCGAGGTGCTGGAAGACGGCGCGTCGTCGCTGTACGGCTCCGATGCCATCGCCGGCGTGGTCAACATCATTACCCGCCGTGATTTCGATGGCGGCCAGGTGACCCTGAACTACGGCGAATACAGCAAGGGCGACGGCACGCAGAAGGGCGTGGACCTGGCCTGGGGCAAGAGCGGTGATCGCTTCAGTCTGTTCCTCGGCGCCAGCTGGACCAAGCAGGATCCGGTGTATGCGAAAGACCGTGAACAGTCGCGCTTCCCGATTCCCGGTACCGGCCTGGCCTTCGGCAGCGGTGCCATTCCGCAGGGCCGCTTCGCCTTCGTCGACCCCAACACGGGCGCGCAGCAGAACATCGTGCCCAACACCGGCGTGAGCAATCCACGCTATGACGGCAGTGCCGGCTGCAACCGCACTGACGACTATCACTGCTTCACCAGCGCTGACCGTTTCAACTTCGCCGAGTACAACATGGTGCTGACGCCGTCGGAGCGGAAGGGCCTCTTCGGTCAGTTCCGCTTTGACATCACCGACAACGTGCAGTGGTACGTCAAGGCACTGGGCAACCGTCGCGAGTCGACCAACCAGGCTGGCCCCGAGCCGCTGTTCTTCGGCCCCGATGGCGCCACCGGCAATCCGCTGGCCGACAACATCACCATCTCGGCGCTCAATCCCTACAACCCGTTCGGCTTCGACCTGGTGTCGTCCGGCAACATGAGCCTGGTCGGCCGCCGCCCGGTGGAAGGTGGCGCGCGCGTGTTCGAGCAGGAGGTCAACACCACGTACTTCGCCACCGGCCTGGTCGGCAACTTCCAGGCGGCCGACCGCAGCTGGTTCTGGGACGTCAACGGCATGTACAGCAAGAACAAGGCCGAACAGACCAACTACGGCAGCTACAACATCTACAACGTCAACCTGGCGCTGGGCGATCCGGCCGCCTGTGCGGCGACGCCGGGCTGCGTGCCGCTGAACATCTTCGGCGGTGCCGGTTCCATCACCCCGGACATGCTGCGCTGGATCCAGCCGGTGGTACGCGACCGCAGCCAGAACGAGCTGAGCCTGTTCACCGCCAATCTGTCCAGCGATCTGTTCAACCTGCCGGCGGGCCCGCTGTCCTTCGCCACCGGTTACGAGTACCGCAAGTACGAAGGCTGGTACCAGCCCGACCCGTTGACGGTGATCGGTCACTACAACGGGGTGCCGTCGCAGCCGACTTCCGGCTCGTACGACGTCAATGAAGCCTACCTGGAACTGAGCGTGCCGATCTTCGCCGACTCGGCACTGGGCAAGAAGCTCGACCTGAGTCTGGCAGGCCGCTACTCGGATTACTCCACCTTCGGTGGTGAGTTCACGCCCAAGTACGGCCTGCGCTGGCAGGTGACCGATGACTTCGTGCTGCGCACCACCTATGCCGAAGGCTTCCGCGCGCCGTCGATCGGCGAACTGTACGGCTCGGCCGCGCGCGCGGACCTGCAGCTGTTCGATCCGTGCTCGATCGGCCTGGGCGGCACGCCGCCGCGTGGCAGCGCCGCCAACTGTGCCGCGCTGGGCGTGCCGGCCGGCTTCCAGCAGGCCAACTCGCAGATCTCGGTGACCACCGGCGGCAACCGCGAGCTGGAACCGGAGCGTTCACGCAGCTTCAGTGCCGGATTCGTCTGGAGCCCGTGGTTCGGCAACAACACCTCCTGGTCCGAGCGCTTCGATGTGGAAGTGACGTTCTACCGCCACAACATCGATGGCGCGATCCAGGCGATCAACGCGCAGACCCAGCTGGACCTGTGCGTGGATACGCTGGATCCGGTCTACTGCGATGGCATCACCCGTGCCAGCACCGGCGCGGTCAGCAGCTTCAACAACCGACTGACCAACCTGGGTTCGATCAAGACCGATGGCTGGGACGTGGACCTGTTCTGGACGCTGCCGCAGACCTCGATCGGCCAGTTCAAGCTGGGCTGGAAGAACACCTTCGTCGGTCGTTACGAGGCCACCGGTGCGGCCGGCCAGCGGCAGCCACAGAAGCCGGGCGTGGAAGTGGCCGACAGCTCGATTCCGGAATGGACCAGCAACGCCAGCATTGGCTGGACACTGGACAACTGGAGCGCGAACTGGACGGTGCGGCACATCTCCGAGTTGACCGAAGACTGTGGCGACGCCGTGGCGTTCCCGGTGTGCAGCAACCAGGTGGCGGGCACCAATACGCTCTCGGCGACCACCTTCCATGATCTGCAGGTGGGTTACAGGATCGACTGGATGAAGGGATTGCAGCTGACCGCCGGCCTGAACAACGTGTTCGACAAGGATCCGCCGATCTGCCTGTCGTGCTCGCTGAACGGCTATGACGCGTCGACCTATGACATCCCGCGTGGCCGCTACTGGTACCTGCGCGCGGACCTGCGGTTCTGATGTGAAGGGGGGCAGCGCCGGACACTCCGGCGCTGCCTTGCGGGTGTAGAGCCGAGCCCATGCCCGGCTGATTCCCTGCAGCTGATCAGAACGACCAGGTGAACGTCAGCGAGCCGTTGCGGCCATCGCCGTACGCGCCGTAGCCGTTGATCTGCGAGAGGTACTGCTTGTCCAGCAGGTTGTTGAGGTTGGCCTGCACGCTGAACTCCGGCGAGATGCGGTAGCGCACGAAAGCGCTGACCAGGGCATAGCCGTTCTGCTCGATGCGGCCGTAGGCCGGCACCGCATAGTAGATGCGGTTCTGCCAGTTCGCCCCACCGCCGACCGTCAGTGCCTGCAGCGACTGCGGCGTGTAGCTGGTGAACAGCTTCAGCGCGGTCTGCGGCAGGTTGGTGTTGATGTCGGCATCGTTGGCATCCTTGGCCACGTAACGCGAGGCACCGAAGGTCGCGTTCCAGCCCGGGGCCAGCTCGCCGTTCAGTTCGAATTCGAAGCCGCGGCTGACCGTGCCGCGCGCGGCGCGGTAGGCGAATTCGTTCTGGCTGCCCTGCACCGGCTCACCGGTGGCCTGGCCGACGTTGTCCTGCTCGATGCGGAACACCGCCAGCGAAGCATTGAGGCGGTTGTCGAACCACGCGCCCTTGACGCCCACTTCGTAGCTCTTGCCATCGACCGGATCGAGGTAGCTGCCGTTGCGGTCTTTCAGTGTCTGCGGCTGGAAGATCTCGGTATAGGCGGCGTAGGTGGAGAAGGTATCGTTGATGTCCAAAACCAGGCCGGCATAGGGCGTGGTGACCTTGTGCGAGCGGTCCGCACCTTCGCCTTCACTCTTCCAGTCGGTGTAGCGTGCGCCGACGATGAGCTTCAGCGGGTCGGCCAGCGACAGGCGCGTGGCCATGTAACCGGCCTTCTGGGTGATGGTGCCTTCGCTGGCCAGCGCCAGCGGGTTCCAGTTCGGCTCGGAGATGTCGCCGGTCCAGCCAAGGTAGCTGGTGAACGGGTCCCAGCTCTGGCCGGGGCCGCCAATCTGGTAGTCGCCGTAGTTGGCGTACTCGCGCTTGTTGTAGCTCAGGCCGGCCATGAACTGGTGCTCGCGGCCGAACAGCCGGAACGGGCCGTCGATATAGCCATCGACCGCGTTGACCTTGCGCTCGGTGTTGTAGAAGCCGGCCGACGGCGAAATGCCGGTGCCGGTGGTCCTGTCGAAGAACGAGGCACCACTGGTCCAGTCGTTGTAGGCCGGGTAGAACAGCTTGTCGTCGGCCTTGGTCTCATCGTGGGTCGCACCGACCTTGAACTTCCAGCCATTGCTGAAGGCATGCTGCAGGGTGGCGAACGCGCGCTTGCTGGTGGTGTCCCAGTAGGTCCAGTTCGGACTGGCGTTGAACGATTCGTCGTAGCCGGTGGCCGAGCCGTCGGAGAACAGCATCGGGAAGCCGCCCCAGGTCGCACCATTGGCGCGCTTCTGCTGGTAGTCGTAGCCCACGCTCAACTGCGTGTCCGGAGTCAGGTCGGCGTCGATCACCGCGTAGCCCAGCGTCTTGTGCTGGTTGTAGCGGTCCATCTGCGCGTCGGTGTCGAGGTAGCTGCCGATCACCCGGCCACGCACGGTGCCACTGGCATTCAGCGCGCTGCCCACGTCCACGGTGGTACGGGTACGGCCCCAGCTGCCGACGTTCACCGATACGCTGCCGGCCAGCTCGGCGCTGTCGGCATGCTTGCGGATCAGGTTCACCGAGGCGGACGGGTTGCCTGCGCCACTGAGCAGGCCGGTGGCGCCGCGCACCACCTCCACGCGGTCATACAGGGCGAGGTCCAGGCCGGAATCGCCGTAGCTCCAGTTCTGCACCATCTGCGTGGGCAGGCCATCGAACTGGTAACTGTCGATGTAGAAGCCGCGCGCATAGAACTCGGTGCGCTCGCTGTCCGATTGCGTGCTGGTCACACCGGTGGTGTTGGCCAGCACGTCGATGATGTCGTCCAGGTTCTGATCTTCGATGCGCTGATGGCTGATGATGCTGACCGACTGCGGAATCTCGCGCGGCGTCAGGTCGAAGCGGGTACCGGCCGAGGTGCGGCGTACCGAGTAGCCCTCCGCACGCTCGCCCTTGACCACCACCTTGTCGAGGGTGGTCGCATCGGTGGCGGTTTCTGCGAAGGCGGTCGGGGCGATGGCGCAGAGTGCGGCGAGCACGGCAACGGACAGCCGCTGTGGCTGCGGGATACGGAATGCAGGACGGTTCATGGGATTCCTGGACGAGCATGCGCGTTCGGCCGACATCCAGGAGGCGAGGCGCTACGGGTAGGGGAAAGGCGGGCGCGCCGTCCTGGCGACGCTGCAATCGAAAGGAATGTTAATACGAACTATTCCTATTTACAAATCATGAACGGGGATGCGCAGCACCGGATCGTCAGGCTGCTGCGGGAGATCGCCGTCCCGTGGCTTAGCGGCGCAGCAGTGGCAGAGGATCCCGCGCGCCGTCTGCGCCGTAGATGCCCCAGTGCAGGTGCGGCGGGGTGCCCTTGGCGTTGCCGCTGTCGCCGACGTGGCCCAGCAGCTCGCCCGCGGCTACGACCCGGCCGCGCGCGAGGCCTGCGGCCCAGCTCTCCAGATGGGCGTAGTAGTAGCGCTCGCGGCCGGGGCCGATCACCCAGACCTGACGGCCGCCCAGGCCGCCTTCCCGCACCTCGGCAACCACGCCCGGGGTCGCGCTGCGGACCGGGGTACCCCGCGCGGCGAAGATGTCGATGCCGGCATGGCTGCGGTCGCGCCCGCGCGGCGCGCCGAAGGTATCGGCGATCTGGCCCGGCCGCACGCCGTCCACCGGTACCGGCAGCTCGGTGGCCGGTGGCATCCGGGCCAATGACCACAGCATCTTCGGCGCTTCGGCCCAGCGGCTGTTCCAGACGGACAGGGCGGCAACGACGGTGACGACCAGCAGGAACGCACGCAGCAGCCAACGGCGCAGCAGGCGGGCGGAAGACGTGGAGGGTGTGCGGGGCGAAGGATTCATGCCGCGCCAGTATGGCGCGGTGGGTGTCGAGGCCGGTTCATTCCAGGGGGACTTCGAAACTGCGCTTCAGCGTGGACAGTGCCACCGCGGTGCGGAATCGTTCGATGTTGTCGTCGCCACCGAACAGCCGCTCGCTGATGGCGTCGTATTCCTCCATCGAGGTGGCCGAAAGCACCAGCAGGAAATCGCCGTCACCGGTGATGGCATAGCACTGCTGCACCGCCGGGTCGTCCTGCACGCGCTGCTTGAACGGCGCCACGCGATCACGCTGCTCGCTGACCATGCGCACTTCGACGATGAGGGTCAGCGGTCGGCCGATCCGCGCCGCCGCGACCACGGCCACATTGGCCGCGATTACACCGCTGTCCTGCAGACGCCTGATCCGTCGCTGCACCGCCGGCGTCGACAGGTGCACGGCTTCGGCGATCTCCCGCTGTGGCAGCGTGTTGTCCCGCTGCAGCAGGGCGAGGATGGCGCGGTCGAAGCTGTCCAGCACGGGGGCAGTGGCCATGGCGAGCAGAAGTTGCATGGACGGGCCGGTAATTGAGCCAAGTGCTCGCCGTCGACGCAATAGACTGGACGCATGCAGACTTCACGATTCGCGCCGATGGTGCCGGCGCTGGCGGTGCTCGGCTCGGTAACGGCGCTGTCCGTTGGCACGTCCTATGCAAAGCACCTGTTCCCGCTGATCGGCGCGCAGGGCACCAGCGCGCTGCGCGTGGGCTTCTCCGCACTGTTGCTGCTGCTGTTCTGGCGACCCTGGCGCTGGAAGACCCGCCGCGCGGATGCGATCACCATCCTGCGCTACGGCATCACGCTGGGCCTGATGAACCTGCTGTTCTACATGGCCATCCGCACGATCCCGTTCGGCATCGCGGTGGCCATCGAGTTCACCGGGCCATTGACCGTGGCGATGCTGTCGTCACGGCGCCCGATCGATTTCCTGTGGGTGGGATGCGCAGTGGTCGGCCTGCTCCTGCTGTTGCCGCTGGGCGGTGCGGCGGCACTGGACCCGGTGGGCGTGCTGTATGCACTGGGTGCGGCGGCGTGCTGGGGCCTGTACATCGTGTTCGGCAAGCGCGCCGGCCACCTGCATGCCGGCCATTCGGTGTCGCTGGGCCTGCTGGCGGCGTCGCTGGTGGTGGTGCCGGTCGGGGTGATCCATGCCGGCGCGGCCCTGCTCGATCCGAAGATCCTGCTGGCGGGCCTGCTGGTGGCACTGGTGTCCAGTGCGATTCCCATGTCGCTGGAGATGATGGCGCTCAAGCGCCTGCCGAAGGAAACCTTCGGCATCCTGATCAGCATGGAGCCGGCGGTGGCCGCGCTGTGGGCGATGCTGCTGCTGCACGAACACCTGCATGGACTGCAGTGGCTGGCGATCGGCTGCACTGTGGTGGCTTCGGTGGGGAGCACGATGACGGCGCGGCGGTCGAAGGCGCCGGCGTTGCAGGCGGGGTAGCGGCGGGCCCACCCCCGCGGAGTGGGGTGCCAGGGCCCCGCCAGGGACCGCGCGAAACGCGAACCCGGCGGCCGGGGCCGGGACAGGC
>NZ_JBRRCG010000029.1:0-20812 GCF_056757995.1 Stenotrophomonas sp. STEN147 | reverse complement strand
CGCCGTGACCCGGGGCCCCGCCCCGCCGGGGGTTCGGGGTCGCCCCCCGCCCCCGCGGGGCGGTGGTCCGGGGCCCGCCGCGGGGGGCCTCGGCTCTACAGAAGCCCGCGCGGTGGTTACTCGCAGCGGGCTGCTGTGATGATGTTGTCCTTGTCCATGTAGACGCGCAGGCGATCCGGACGGATATCCTTGGTGGTAATCGTGGTCGGGCCTATCGGGTTGACCAGGCCGGCACCGCTCTCACGCGACAGACGACGCATGTTCTCCTCATTGCCCGGCTGGCCGATTGCCCAGCCAAGCTGGCTGGCGTCGCAGCGGCCGGTGCCCTTCACCTCCGGCCCGGGCGTACTCACACAGGCGGCGAGCAGCATCGGCGTGGCGACTGCGGCCAGGGCAAGGCCGACGGAACGGAAACGGGTCATGAGCGGCGCTCCTGCGAGATGGTGGCGCCACCATAGCACCCTGCCCGTGGCGACGGCATGCGTTGGATCAAAGCGTGTCAGTCGGTGTGTGCAGGCATTGGCGTCGGACCCCGTCATGGTGATGGGCCGTACTTGATCGCCTCCCACACCCTGTCCATGTGGGTGCGCAGCGGAACCGGCGCCCTTGCCAGTTCGGGGGCGTCGTGGCGCTCACCACCGAGGGGGGCATCGCCTTCCACCTCTACCTGTGATTCACCCCGCACTTCGTAGTACTGCTCACCCTGGTGAAGACCGATCCGAAGCTGCCGCGGGTCAACGCCACCGCCACAGAAGCTGTGGCTGGCGACGGTCACTTCGGCGCGACCATCGTTGTCCAGGTCGGTTGCGGTTACCTGATCCAGGAAATAGCCGGCCTCCAGGTCCAAGCCATCGCATTGGACCGGATCCTCCACACTCCACCGCGACATCCAAGGCGCCGCCTCATCCGCGCGCCGGAACAGCTCTGCACGCAGCGTGATCTGATCCATCGGTTCGTCGTCGCCGTGTGCCGGCACTGCCTGATCGCTGACCGAAAGCAGCAGCAAGCCCGCGCCATCGACGTCCTTGAATGCCACCTGCTTGAGCAGGGTGCCGGTGTACAGACCCTTCAACTGCCTCTCGTGCGATGCGGGAAATGTCTCAAATGTGGGCTGTGTCGGCGACGCGTCACAGCCAGCCAACAGCAGCACGAACGCAGCCAGGAGACAGTGGCCGGGTGTGGCAGTGCGTTCTGCGACCCCGCTCATCAAGGCCCACCAAGCGCATTGCTCAGATCCTCCCAGATTCCCATGACCGTCCTCGCATCAACGCCGGATGCCGAGGTGGCATTGTTTCTGAGAACGAAATTGCTGTACAAGACGTGCGCACCGGCCCGAGGCATGAATGCCACATGGCAAGTTGAGGTAGCACGAGAGAGCGGACCGTCTCCCTCATCACAGTCCACTTCCGCAGTGAACAACATGCGGCCGTCGATGGTGGCTGGCTTCATTTCGTACGTCGACATGCCCGTGGCGACCTGGAAATGCTCCTGACCATCAACGGACCCGGTTGTTGCTGTAATGCCGAAATCGGTGACGAACCGGGTGCTGGAAGACGAGCAGAGAAATCCCACGCTCCGGCCCTTTTGCTGGAAATCAAAGCACCGGGTCTGCGGATAGCCGCGTGCAGTCGAACGGTCCACTGTCACGGAGACTCCTTGGGGCGCATGGATTTTCAGCGCGTTGTCTCTCCGCGCGGAAGAGCACGCGGAGGCCGCAAGGCAGAAGAGGGTAACGAAAGCGGCAAGCCTGTGGGGGGGATGCTTCTTCGCATGACCATGGGAACCATAATCGTCCGTCACGTCCCGGCCATTCATCGCGCCCGCTTCGCGCGGTGAGCCGCGATCACGCCAAGCGCCTGTCAAAGGCCCTGGGCCGGGCACGCCACGGCCAGATTCAGTCCGGCTGGTCCACGATACTTCGCCGTCCTGGGGTCGAAGTTCAGCTGGATTTTTTCGGTGCGGACCCCATCACCGTGAGCCTGCGGGCAGTCCCGCGTTGCTTCCAGAACCGGCCACGTGGCATGCGGCACGGCCGGAGCGACCAGTGTTGTGAACTTTCCTTCCAGAAGTCGGATGTAGGTTCCGTCCTTGCATTGGGCCAGGACCAGCTTGTCGGTCACGTCGATATCGCCATAACTGCTGCCGAAGTAAGTCAGGATGGCATCCTTGCGTCCATCCTTGTTCAGGTCCGGTGTGTCGCTCAGCGATGTTTTTCCCTGCTGGCCGCTGTACGGGCAGCCTTCATCGTCGCCGGGCGGACAGGCGCTGACGTGCTTTCCTTCCAGGGGAAGGAGTTCGATCCGATCGTCGATGGAGACCGCGGCGCAGGCGCGGTCCAGGGTATCGGCAACAGGGGGCTTGGCCGCACAGGAGGCGGCCAGGCAAAGACCGGCCAGCAGCGGGGCGGCTCGAAGGACGGAAGGCATCGTCATATTCCCGTGGTATCGAAGTGGAAGGAGCCGCGGCCATCACGCAGCGCGCCCAGCTCGTTGTTGAGGGTGTAGTTGCGGCTGTTGCGCCCGGCATAGGTAGGCCAGTTGGCGAGGCGGTCCTGCGTGTCGTTGACGGTAAGCGCGTCGGTGAGCAGCTGCGCCGTGATCGCCTGTTCGTGTGCGTTGGTCCACTGCGCAGGTGCCGTCGCCCAGTTCAACTGGGCATGGCCATTGATGGCGCGGGTCAACGAATCCCTGACGCGGGCGCCGGTCACGTGGCCTGGACGGAAGATATGCCAGCGAAGCAGGATCGCGACCGATTTTTCCGAGGTGTAGATATCACCCAGCGTGCCGTTGATATGGACGGCACCCACATTGACCGCAATGGGGGCCGAGCGGATGTCGCGGATGCGGAAGCGGACCATGTCCCACATCGCCTGCTGGAAGTTCGCGCAGGTGCGGCCAATCATGGCCAGCCGGTAGAACCAGTGCCAGGTCTTGAAGTAGTTGGCCTCCACGGTTGCCCGGTCGACCATGGGCAGCTGGGCCAGGCCGGTCGCCGCCTGCGCAGGCCGCGTCTGTTCGTCGTGATGGCGGATCCAACCCACATACTTGCGGCCAGTGCGGTCCCAGAGCGGCCCCGTGTTGACGCCTGCCCAGGCCGTGGCCGGATAAAGACCCAGATTGCCGAGATAACGCTGGTAGTCGGCCGGGTTGCGATGCAGGAAGTAGGCGAGGAAGCCGGGCAGCTCACCGTTGTCATAGCCGCCGGCAGGCATCAGGCCCATGGTCCAATGGCAGGGGCCGAGCGAGACCAGTGCGTCGTCGTAGGCATTGATGCTGTCGAACATGCCCATGCACTCCTGCTCCGCCGTGGCACGCACAACGCGGTAGGTGGATGCTGCGGCACCGTTGGGCGTGGCGGCCAACACTGCCGTGGTGGTGGCTGGACCGATCAGGCGTTCCGGCGTCATTTCCGCTTCGGCCCAGGTATGGTTGGGCACCTCGCTCATCGGACCGCCGTAGGTCATGAATCGCGCGTAGCTGCCCAGCGACTGGTACTGGTCATCGCGGCGGCCGTTCGGAAGTGTGTAATGACCGGTGAAGTCCCTGCTGAACATCCGCACGCGCGCCACCACGCGATTGGCGGCATTGCGCACGGTGCCCTGCGTGATCTCGTCGAAGTTCCAGATGTTGATGCCGTTGGTGAACGGCGTGGTGCGCTGGTTGTTGCCGGTGGCAACCTGCCATGCCTCGATGACCACCGGGCAGCGATAGTTGTTACGCAGCCAGTGCTCCATCGCGGTACGCGTGTCGGCGTTCATCACGCCGCTGATCGGGCCGGTGTAGCGCGATCCGTTGGCGACCCGGTCCAATGAGGCGACGTGATAGCTTTCCGGTGGATTGGAGTTGGGGCGCAGTCCCAGCGCCATTACTTCCGGTGCGGTCAAACCTGCTTGGGGCTGCCAGCCGTGCAGCCGCCCTTGGTTCAGTTGCGCGGCATTGGCCATGCTGGCGTAGATCTGGAACTCCCGTACCGCCCACTCGGTGCCGCGGCCGAATCCACCATCGGGTGTGCCGACGAACATGAAGCCCAGAGTGCGCAGGTCCTGCTGGAGCTGGCGCACGTGCTGCGGGATCGCCAGTGTCGCTCCGCCCTGGTTCTGCGGTGTCTGCGCGTTCGTGGGCGTGGGTGGCGGCGGATTGTCGACGCCGCCCCAGCGAGGCGGCCGGTTGTTCGCAGGCGTGCCGTCGTGGTCGCCTCGTTGCAGGTTGTGATTGCCGTAGATCATGCATCCGTCCTAGATGTCGTGGTCTTTGCCCAGCGAGGTGACGCCGGGAAGGCTGGGCGTGTTCAGCCCAACCAGCTCACGCGCCTGGTGGAAGCGTTGCATGGCCACGCGGCTGAGCTGGCCGAAGTCGCCGTCGACCGCACCATCGTAAAATCCAAGATTCTTCAGACGTGACTGCAACCCGGTGTGCTCGTCGGTCTGCTTCTGTGCGGCAAGGTCGAGTGTCCATTCCCAAGGATGGTTGTCGGCGCCGAACGGAAACACCTTCAGCTTGGCCTGCTTCGCACCTTCGGGCATCTCATGCATCAGGCTGCCATCGGAGGCGAGCTCGCCTTCGAAGTGTTGTCCGCCGATGTCTAGTGTGTAGGGCTTGCCGGCCAGTCCCTGCAGGCCAAACTGCTCGACCAGACGCAGTCCGAATTGTTGCGGTACCAGTTGCGTGCCGCGCGGAAGGTGCTCGGGAATGGCGGGATTGGTATCGGCCCCCATGAACGGATGCTCGCCCGCCTTCACCTTGAACTCGCCCGGGCAGCTGAACGTGATGTTGCCGCCCTCCAGGGTGATCGCGCTGCTGCCGGCCTGCAGCACCACTTTGCTCTGCGCCAGCACGTCGATGCGGTCATCGGTGGCAGTGATGGTCAGTGCCTGGTCGCTCAGCAGCTCCAGTTCGCCATCGTTGGCCTGCAGGCTGACCGGGCCTTGGGCGGCGATCACCCGCAGCGGGCCGCTCTGCGCGAACAGTGAGACGTGCTCGCCGGACACCGTGGCGATGGTCTCGCCTGCGCTGATGTGCAGATCCTGCTGCACCGTCATCTGCACGTTCTGCCCGGCGTAGGCCACCGCGCTGGCTGGCGTGGTCCAGGCGATGTGGTGCGGTGCTTCGGCCAGCAGCAGCGGCTTGGCCAGACGCTCCACCGGCTGGTCACCCGGGCTGCGGCCATCGCCGCCCGGCTTCATCGCGCTTTGTCCGTTGACCTCGCCTTCGTAGCGTCCCTGTGCCTGCGGATCGATCTGCTCGCGCAGCTGCTTCGTGCGCTCGAACTCGGTCAGTCCGGGCACCTGCTGCTGGGCCAGGGTCTGCTGCATCTGCTCCAGGCTGCGCTCGGCGCCCTTGAGCTGCGCCACCACGCTGGCGTTGTCCATGACCGTGGAAGCGGCCTGCTCCTGCGCGCTGGCGGACAGCAGCAGGCCTTCGGCCGCATGCACGTTGCCCCAGCCCTGCGTGGCCAGCTCGAAGCCCTCGCCGCGCAGGGCGCCACGGGCGGTGTTCTGGTGCGCGATCAGGTAGCCCAGCTCCAGCCGGCTGTCGGCCAGCGAACTGTGCAGGCGCGTACGCAGCTGGCCCGGCGTGTCATCGATCACCCATTGCTGGGTGCCGCTGCCGTCATGGGCTTGGGTATGCAGGCCGCTGAGCACGCCGGGATGGCGCGCGTTCTCATCGATGCCGCCGCCGAAGGGTGGGGCGACCTCGCCGTTGTAGAGCTGGCCGGTGATGCGCGGCTGGTCGATGTCACCGTGCAGGAATTCCACCAGCACTTCGCTGCCGATGCGCGGCAGGAAGGCCGTGCCCCAGTTCGGGCCGGCCACCCATTCGGCCACCGACACCCAGCTGCCGCTGGTCTGGTCGCCGGGCGCATGGCCGGTCTGGGCGCTGCCGGTGTCGGTCAGACCGCCCGGATTGGGCTGGCTGCCGCGCTGCCAGCCGAACTGGATGCGCACCTGGTGTTCGCGGTTCGGGCTGACGGCCGCATTGGCCACACCCACCACGCGTGCGGTCTGCGGGCCATGCAGGGTGGGGCGGTCCTGCGGCAGGGCGCGCAGCGGCACCCCGGCGCCGGTGGCGAGGAAGGCGTTGCGGTAGGCGCCGCGCTCCAGATCGGTGCTGCCGAGCAGCTCGGCGATGCCCTGGTCCAGATTGTTGACCGCGACATGCTGCACGGCCAGCAGCTGGAAGCGCTGGCCCTCATGCTGCGGATGCTGGGCCAGGCTGAAGGTGCTGCCTGCGGCCAGCTGGCGCTCGCTGCCGCTGCCGCTGTACAGCACCTGGCCAACGCGCAGTGCGTCCAGCCGCGCCTGCGCTTCGGCGTCGGCCCAGGCGGGCTGGGCGAAGCGGCCGGCACGCGGCTGCACATAGACCTCCAGCGCGGGCAGGGTGCCGGCGTCGGCACTGGACTGCGCCGCCACGGCGTTGACCTGTTCGCTGTGCCAGCTGGCGACGGTACTGGCGTTGGGCACCAGCTGCTGGCGTTCGGCGAAGGCAGTGATGCCATCGCTGCTCTCGGCCATGTTCGCGCGATGGAAACGCACGCGGCCCACATCGGGCAGTTCGGCGCCGGGCTCGAACACCACCAGGGTGTGGGCGGCGTCGCCGTCCTGCGCCTGCTCGATGCGCCAGGCCAGGCCGGCCTCGGACAGCAGGCGGGTGACGAAGGCCCAGTCGGTCTCGCGGTACTGGGTGGTGATCGCGCGCGCCGGCAACTGGGCCTGAACGTCGAAGCGGAAGGCGGCCTGCGGGTAGTCGGCGAAGATCTGCTCGCAGATCGCGCGGGTGTCCTGGTCCTGGAAAATCACCGCGTTGCGGCGCAGGCGCAGCAGGGCGGTCCAGGGTTCGAGGGTGAGCCGGTAGCGGGCCAGCCCGCCGTCGCTTCCCAGCTGCGCCGCCTCGGTGCACAGCCCGTGCCACTGCCGCAGCGCGCCATCGGCCTGGCGCAGCTGCAGGGTCAGCGGCTGCTCCAGCCACGGTTCCAGTTCCAGGAACGCATCGGTGGCCAGGCAATCGATCTGCAGGCGGTTGTCACCGCACACCGCTTCGGTGCCTTCAAACCGCTCGACCACAAGGCCCTCGTCGGGGCCCTTGAGCTGGATCAGGCGATCCCGATGCGACAGCGAGGCGAGGGAAGCAAGCAGCGTGGAGCGCGAGATGTCCATATCGTCAGGCTCATGGGAGGGTGATCGTAATGTGGGCGGTGCGCTCAGGCATCTGCACCACGTCGTTGTAGGCGGCCAGCTGCTGACGGGTTTCGTGTCCGAGGTAGGCGCGCATGCCGAAGAACGCGACGATGCCGAAGCAGCCGACAACCACGGCCGGCAGCCACAGCGGCACGACCCGGCGCAGGCCGTGGCGCACGTTGTCGGGCGGCAGCGCGTGCGGGGCGAAGCCATGGCGCTTGCCCTTCAGGTAGACGATCTCGTCGCCCAGGCGCGCGGTCAGATAGCCCAGCTTCTCGGTGCCTTCGATACGGTACTTGCCCTCGAAGCCCATCAGCAGGCAGTAGTGATAGACCTCCAGCGAGGGCAGCCGCGCCGCGCCCTGGCGGCGCAGTTCTTCCAGCCGGTCGAAGAAGTGCTCGCCGGCGAGGTGCTCGCCGAACAGGCGCAACTGCAGCGGATTGCGTTCCCAGGTTTCGTGCAGCGGCGACGGCTGCGACAGGATCGCCTCATCCACCGCGGCGCAGAACGCGTATTTGGCGGCGTAGACATCTTCGGACGCCACGCCAAGCCGCATCGCGTTGCGTTCGACGCCATCGAGGAACTTCTGCACCGTCTGCACGAAGCCCTCTGCGTCGTGCGGCAACTGGCCACGCTTGAGCAGAAGCAGCAGGTAGAAGCCGTCGGACATCAGGTCCTGCAGGCTCTGCGGATTGGCCACCTGCGGCGTCGGATTGACCATCGCGCCATTGGCGGTCAGCGACGGCATCGGGCCCGGGGTCGGGGGCAGGGGGGAATTCATCATGAGGTCACCGCCACAAGTTCCATCTTCAGCTCGGCAATGCCGGCCGGCACGTAGATCATCACCGACTGCGCCTTGAGCATGCGCTCATAAAGCGCGCCGCGCGAATCGAATTCGAAGTAATGGCTGCCCGGGCGCACCGGGATCGCTGCCGGCACCTGCGCGGCGTGGGTAAGCTTCACGCCTGGCAGTGCGGACAGCACGCACTTCTCGACGTCGTCCGGCGCGCCGACCTTGAAGCGCACCGGGACGCTCTGGATCAGCTCCTGCGCCGGCAGCGAGGCGGAGACGGACAGGTAGAACGAGGCATTCCCGTCGATCCGCTGCGAGTCCAGCCGACCGAGGTGGTAGGACGGCTTGACCTCGTTCAGCGCGATCTTGAAGTAGCGCGTGGAGATCACCGTATCCAGCAGTGCCCGCACGATCTCCAGCAGCTTGCGGAACGAAGCTTCCGGCTGGTCGTGGCGGTACACCGGCAGGTCGCCCAGCTGGTAGGCGTTGGAGAAGGTCAGCAGCGCGCCCGCCATGCGCAGCAGCTCCTGGTGCAGGCGCTCGGGATGCAGCTGCGGATGATGCAGCAGATGGGCCAGCGCGCTGAATGAACTGTTGATCGTATGCAGCAGCCAGAACGACGCGATGTCGCCCGAGCGGAATTCGATGATGTTCTGCGACGTCTGCCGATGCAGCCCGTACAGCGCATCGACCTTGGCCTGCAGCGCATCGAGCACCGCACGCAGTTCACGATGCAGGAACGGCGAGGCCTGCAGCTGCGCGCAGGGCGGGATGAACTCATCGTCCAGCTCGAAGCCGCCGCTGGAGGTGCGGCGCACACGCGCCACCGGCACGGTGGCATAGGCATCACGGGGCTGGTCGTCGGTAAGCAGCTTCACTGCCTTGCTCAGGTAGGCCAGTTCGGCCTCCACCGCATCGGTGAACAGGTCCTGCGTATCGCGGTTGGCCTGCCGATAGCGCGCAAGCACGGTGCCTTCCGCATCGGTGCAGTTGGCGCCGTCATCGCGCAGCAGCGGAAGTGCCAGGTAGATCACCGTGGACTGCACGCCAGGCGGCAGATCCTGCAGCGACACCGCGTCCGGCAGGCTGTCGTGGGCGGGGGCATCGTAGGTTTCGCCATCGGGAAACACCGCCGACAGATCGAGCGGCCTCAACGTGCCGCCGGACAAGGCATGGGGGTCGAAACGCACGCGGCGCGCGCCCCACGCGTACGGGTGCAGCGTCTGCGAAAGATCCTGCAGCCGTGCCTCGTGATATGCGTCCTGGCGCTGGAAATGCTGGGGCCGCAGGAACAGCCCTTCACCCCAGAGAACCTTCGACATCCTGCTTACATAAGCCACATTCAATCCTTGGAAATACCTTGAAAGGTTGCCCCTTGGGGGCCGGTTCCGCCGTCCTCGCGTTCCGCTGCGGCGAAGGCCCTGCCTTGCAATGTGAAAATGTGAATCACATCGCACATTGATTGCGGCGGGGCAAACGTTGCGCGGAAGATACTATCGCATCGCGGCAATTTGAGTGCCAGAATTCCGACGCGGTCCTATTTCGCGCCTGCACAGCGGATCGAGGCAAGACTGCCCGGATCGCCGGAAAGTCGTGTGAGCAGGGCCTTGCTGTCGCTGGTCAGGGCACAGGCGTGGACACCGATGGTCACGCCGTCCTGCGGCAGGGTCTTGCCTTTGGTGTCGAACGCGAGCCGCCAGCGGTTCTCGGCGGGGGCGCGGAACAGGGCGACCACGCCCAGCACTGCACTTCCTTCACTCAGCTGCTCGGACAATTCCTGCCGGGCCCCGGGGGTCAGCACCACCTCATTGACCGACAGCAGGTCGGCACCGAGGGCGGCCTGCTCTCCGGCCTGGTCCAGGAATGCGTTGAAGGGCGCCTGCTCGAACCGTTGCAGGCTGCGCAGGTGGTAGACCTTGACCACCGCCGCGCTCGCCCGCTTGTCGTTTCCGGCATTGAGGTTGGTGCCGGCGTACAGGCGCAATGGGACGGTCGGTGGCGCTTTCGGCTTTTCCTCGCGGATGCCGACGGCCTGCAACGTCTTGTCCATCGCTTTCCCGAGCTTGCTGTCGCTGGCGCAACCGGCAAGGGAACCCGAAACAATGAAGGAGAAAATCGTGACGGATATCACGCGGCGAAATGAGGAGAGTTGCGCATTCATCTGGAGTCGGCGGCTCGAAGGGCGGGGTGAAAGTCACGTATGCAACGGATTTCGCTCGCGGATATCACATTGGAATGTGAAGAATGTGTCTATCAAAACCGCCACATTCTTGACGAAATTCACTATACCGATGCGTATTCGCGAATGTACACTGCCGCCGACAGGGGCAGGAATCCCGTGCGGTGTATCGGCGGCGATCCGGCTTCCTTTAGGAACTAATTTCGACGAGGGATCACTATGGAAGTGAAGGCAATGGGGAAGGCTGTCTACCGGCCGATGTTCGCGCTGATGTTGCTGTCGGGCCTGGCGGCCTGCTCATCGGCACCGAAGAAGGCCGAGGTCGTGCCGTTCGAAACGACGCTGAGCAATGCCGAAGCACAGGTCACCACCGGTGGCGCGGATGCCGCCATCAGCGCATTCGAGGAAGCGGCGAAGGCCGATCCGACGCGCAAGGAGCCGTGGGTGCGCATCGCTCAGCTGCAGTTCGACCAGGGCCAGTATGCCCGCGCCATTGTGGCTGCCGAGGAAGTGCTGCAGCGCGATCCAAGCGATCTGGTCGCCGATGGCGTGATCACGGTGGCCGGTTTCCGCATTGCCAACCAGTCGCTGACCCGCCTGCAGGGGCGCGGCGCGCTGGCTTCCGATACTGCCCGCAAGGAAGCGCAGACCCTGGCCACCACCCTGCGCAACACCATGGGCGATGCCATTCTCGATCCGGCGCCCAAGCCGAAGCCGCGCAGCCGCGCCCGTGCCGGCCGTGCCGCCGCGCCCGCCGCTGCCGCACAGCCCGCTGCACAGCCGGCCAAGCCCGCTGCCCGCTCGAACAACTCCGATCCGTTCCAGAACATCGGCAACTGATCCGGATCCGGCCCCAGTCAGGAGACACACATGGCCAAGAAGGAAAGCATCCAGAAGCGGCTGCAGAAGATCCGCCCGCCGCGCGTCCAGCTCACCTACGATGTCGAGAAGGGTGACGCGATCGAGCAGAAGGAACTGCCGTTCGTGGTCGGCGTGATGGGCGATTTCAGCGGCAACCCGGAGCAGCCGCTGCCCAAGGTCAAGGATCGCAAGTTCGTCAGCGTCGACATGGACAACTTCGACGAAGTGATGGAAGGCATCGCCCCGCGTGCGGTCTATCGCGTGCCGAACAAGATCAGCGACGAAGGCGGCGAATTCGGCGTCGAGCTGAAGTTCAACTCCATCGACGACTTCCGTCCCGAGGCGGTGGTCCAGCAGATCGAACCGCTGCGACGCCTGCTCGAGTCGCGCACCAAGCTTGCCGACCTGCGCAACAAGCTGGCCGGCAACGAGAAGCTGGAAGACCTGCTGACCGATGTGCTCAACAACACCGAGCAGCTGAAGAAGCTCGGCGTGACCAAGGAGGACTGACCGATGTCAGCCGAAGCCAGCCCGTTGGCCACGCAGGCCGCCGTTGCCGAAGACGTCGGCCTGCTCGACCAGATCGTCGAGAAGAGCAAGGTCGCCAAGTCGAAGACCGAGCATGACCGCGCCAAGGACATCATCGCCGCGCTGGCGAAGGAAGTCCTGGACGGCACCGTGGTCGTCTCCGACAACCTCAACCTCACCCTCGATGCGCGCATCGCCGAGATCGACCGGATCATCTCCGAGCAGCTCAGCGCCGTCATGCATGCCGAACCGTTCCAGAAGCTGGAAGGCAGCTGGCGAGGCCTGCATTACCTGTGCCAGCAGACCTCAACCGGCCCGAACATGAAGATCAAGGTCTTCAATTCGCCGCAGAAGGATCTGGTCAAGGATTTCAAGTCGGCCATCGACTTCGACCAGAGCGCGCTGTTCAAGAAGGTCTACGAGGAAGAATTCGGCACCTTCGGTGGCGCGCCGTTCGGCGCACTGATCGGCGACTACTTCCTCGGCCGCCAGCCGGAGGACATGTACTTCATCGAGCAGATGTCGCACGTGGCTGCCGCCGCGCACGCGCCGTTCATTTCGGCAGCGAGTGAAGGCATGTTCGGCCTGGAAACCTTCACCGATCTGGGCAAGCCGCGCGACCTGGCCAAGGTGTTCGACACGGTCGAGTACGCGAAGTGGAAGTCGTTCCGCGAGAGCGAGGACAGCCGCTATGTCGGTCTGACCATGCCGCGCTTCCTCGGCCGTCTGCCGTACAACCCGAAGGATGGCACCACCGTCGAAGGCTTCAACTTCGTCGAGGAGATCGAAGCGGCCGACCACAGCAAGTTCCTGTGGTGCAACACCGCCTATGCGATGGGTGCGCGCCTGACCCAGGCCTTCGAGAACTTCGGCTGGTGCGCGGCAATCCGTGGCGTGGAAGGTGGCGGCCTGGTCGAGGACCTGCCGACCCACACCTTCCGCACCGATGATGGCGAAGTCGCGCTGAAGTGCCCGACGGAAGTGGCCATCACCGACCGTCGTGAAAAGGAACTCAGTGACCTCGGCTTCATGCCGCTGGTGCACTGCAAGAACACCGACTACGCCGCGTTCTTCGGCGCACAGTCGGCACAGAAGCCGAAGAAGTACAACACCGATTCGGCCAACGCCAACGCGATCCTGTCTGCCCAGCTGCAGTACATTTTCGCGGTGTCGCGCATCGCCCATTACCTCAAGGCGATGATGCGCGAGAAGATCGGCAGCTTCGCATCGGCGGGCAACGTCGAGGAATTCCTGAACCGGTGGATCGCCCAGTACGTGCTGCTGGACGACAACGCATCGCAGGAAGCCAAGGCCCAGTTCCCGTTGCGCGAGGCATCTGTGCAGGTTTCGGAGGTGCCGGGCAAGCCTGGTGTCTACCGCGCGGTGGCCTTCATCAGGCCGCATTTCCAGCTCGATGAGCTGTCTGTTTCGTTGCGTCTGGTCGCCGAACTGCCGGCGTCCGCGAAAAAGTCGTAACGGTTTGCTGTAACTGAAGCGTCCAGGGGAGTCCGCTCCCCGGATTGCAGTGACGCTTATTTCAAGAGGGCGCAGCCCCCCTTAACCGCCAGGCCCCCGCCTGGCACATCAAATCTCACGGAAGAACGGAATTTAGGAGACCAGATATGCAGCACGCTTTCCTCTCGATTGACACCATCAAGGGCGAGTCGCACGACGACAAGCACAAGGACTGGATTGAAATCCAGTCGTTCTCGCAGGACCTGTTGCAGCCGCGTTCGGCCACCGCGTCGACCTCCGGCGGCACCACCGCTGCCCGCGTGAACCTGTCCCCGATCGAAATCACCAAGTCGATCGACCTCGCCTCCACGGCCCTGAACCAGGCCGCCTCCAACGGCACCACCTTCCCGAAGGCGCAGATCCAGTTCATGCGCGCCGACAAGGACGGCAACGCGATCAATTACTACACGGTCGAGCTGCTGAACGTGCTGGTCCACCGCGTCACCACGACGGTGGACAAGGAAGGCATGCCGCAGGAAGTTGTTCAGCTGAGCTTCGGCGCCATCAAGTGGACTTACCAGCAGCAGAAGCCGGAAGGCGGCGTTGGTGGCAAGACCGTGGCGCAGTGGAGCGCAACCAAGAACATCCCGAACTACACCGTGTGATGTTGTGTCACTGCGATGGCGCCTCGTGCGCCATCGCAGTCTGATCGTCGGGCAGGGCCAGGAACGGCCCTGTCTCTGCCGCACCGCTGCCGCCCGCACGGATGCCGAACCTGAGTGGATCGACCAATGAAGGGACTCGAACCCAGCCTGCTGGAAAAACTGTTCGACGACGCCCCCAAGCAGCCGGGCGCCGGGCCGGTATTCAAGTCCGTCTCGCTGGAGCAGTACAAGGAATCCATTGCCCGTGACCTGGAAGGGCTGCTGAATTCGCGCGCCGCGTTCCAGGAAGGCGACATGAAGGAGTTCCCCAACTGCCGGCAGTCGCTGCTGACCTACGGGCTGGCCGATTTCTCCGCGATGAGCCTGGCCAACGCCTATGATCGCGCCGCCATCTGCCGCTCCCTGGAGCAGGCTGTGGCGCGCCACGAGCGCCGGCTCCGCAACGTCAACGTGCACCTGGACGCCGGCAATCAGTTTGCCGGCGGCCTGCACTTCACCATCCATGCGCTGCTGGATCTGGAACCGGCGCGCGAGCCGGTCAGCTTCGACGCGATGCTGCAGCCCTCGACCCTGCAGTACCAGGTCACCCGCGCACGTCGCACGCAGGCCGGCTGATGCAGGACCTGCTTCCTTATTACGAACGCGAACTGGCCTATCTCCGTCGTTACGGACGCGAGTTCGCCGAGCGTTACCCGAAGATTGCCGGCCGCCTGCAACTGTCCGCGGAGGGCAGCCAGGACCCGCATGTCGAGCGGCTGATCGAAGCGTTCGCGCTGCTCAGTGCCCGCGTTTCCAAGCGCATCGAGGACGACTATCCCGAGTTCACCGACGCGCTGCTGGATGTGCTCTATCCACATTACCTACGCCCATTCCCGTCGTGCTCGATCGCCCACTTCGACATGGAAGGGGTAGCCTCCAAACTGAGCGCGCCGGTGCGCGTACCCCGCGGTACCGCCCTGCAGAGCCGCCCCGTGCGTGGCGTTCCGTGTGATTTCCGCACCGCCTACGACGTGGTCCTGGCACCGGTCGGGGTACAGCAGGTGGTCTACCGCAGTGTCGCCGATGCACCGATGGCCACGACGCTGCCGGCGGGCACCGGCGGCCAGATCTCGCTGGGCTTCCAGCTGCTGTCCGATCAGCTCGGCTTCGGCCAGCTGGGCACCGATCAGCTTCGCCTGTTCCTGGATGGCGAGCCGTCGGTGCGGGCCGCTCTGCGCGATGCGCTGATGCTCGGGGTAAAGGCGGCCTATGTCGAATCCGATGGCGATGGCCGCTGGCGACGCCTGGAAAAGGTCCCGCTGAGCCCGGTGGGCTTTGCCGAGGATGAGGCGCTGATCGACTTCCCGGCGCGCTCGCATCCGGCGTACCGGCTGCTGACCGAGCTGTTCGCCTATCCGGAGAAGTTCGGATTCGTCGATCTGCACCTGCCCACAGTGACCGCCGGCGCCAGCCGTCGTTTCACGCTTCACCTGGTGCTGCATGCGCAGGGCCAGGACCGGGGCAACACGATGGTGCTGGAGGAACTGGGTACGCACAACGTGCGCCTTGGCTGCACCCCCATCGTCAACCTTTTCAGGACCAGTGGCGAGCCGATCCGCGTCACCCATCGCACGGTCAACTATCCGGTGCTGGCCGACGCGCGTCGCGCCTTCGCCTACGAGGTGCACTCGATCGACTCGGTGCACCGCATCCGGCAGACACCGCAGGGCGAGCTGATCCAGGCCTTCCGTCCGTTCTACTCGCTGCATCATGGCGAAGATCCGGAGCGGACCGGTCAGTACTGGGTGGCACGTCGTGACGAGGATGTCGCACGGCAGAGTCCGGGTTTCGAGACGGAGATCAGCTTCGTCGACCTGTCATTCAATCCGGTGCTTCCGCAGACCGACACGGTCAGCCTGGAGCTGACCTGCAGCAACCGCGATCTGCCAAACCAGCTCGCGTTCGGTGTGGCCGGTGGTGACCTGAACATCGAGGGCGGAAGCCCGGCCAGAGCGATCAGCCTGCTGCGCAAGCCGACCAAACCGCTGCGTTTCCGCCATGGCCGCAATGCGCAGTGGCGCCTGATCTCGCACCTGTCGTTGAACCAGCTGTCACTGACCGCCAGCGGCCTGCCAGCGCTGAAGGAGATGCTGCGCCTGTACGACCTGTCCGGCAGCAATGTGTCCGCTCGCCAGATCGACGGCATCCTCGAGCTGCAGCAGACCCCGACCACCACCTGGATGCACGGTCGCCAGTTCGCTTCGGTGGTGCGTGGCCTGGAGATCCGCCTGACGATCAATGAAGCCCACTTCGTGGGTACCGGTGTGGCCGCCTTTGCCCAGGTGATGGACCACTTCTTCGCACTTTATGTGCATGCCAACAGCTTTACCCGTCTGGTGCTGGTTTCCGGCGACAGCGGGGAGGAGATCGTCCGATGCCCAGCGCGCAGCGGCGAATCGATCCTGGCGTAGCCCAGCAGCTGCTCACCGAGCCCCACCGCTTCCAGTTCTTCCAGGCGGTGCGGTTGCTCGAGCAGGTGTTCCAGCGGCAAGGCGTCAAGCCTGGCCAGGCCGTTCCAATGCGCGTGCGCTTCCGCAACTCGCTGTCGCTGGGCTTCCCGGCCACCGAGCTGTCCGCGGAGGGTGACGTCTACTCGCTGAAGGGCGAGCGGCTGGAGGGGCGCGAGGCCATCGAGCAGGCGCTGCACGGCGAGGAACTGGCCGAGGTCCACCTGACTCCGCAGTTCATGGGCCTGCTGGGCACCGCTGGCGCATTGCCGCTGCATTACACCGAGACCTTGCAGCTGCGCGAGTTGTACCAGCGCGACCGCACCGCGCGCGCGTTCCTGGACATCTTCTCCACACGCGCCGTATCGCTGCATTACGCGGCGTGGAAGAAGCATCGGCTGGCGCTGCAGTACGAACTGGATCGCCGCGAGCGCTTCCTGCCGCTGGTGCTCTCGCTGCTCGGCATGGGCATGAGCGAGCTGCGCGATCGCCTGCACGAGGGCGAGGGCGAGATCTTCGATCAGGCCGTTGCCTATTACGCCGGTGCCGTGCGCCAGCGCCCCGTATCGGCCGTGCTGATGCAGCGCATCCTGTCGGACTATTTCCAGGTGCCGTTGCACCTGGAGCAGTTTGTCGGCGCGTGGTACCGGGTGCCCGCCGGTCAGGCAACGCGGCTGGGCCAGGCCAATGCGGTGCTGGGGGCGAGTGCCCTGGCTGGCGATCGCGTCTGGCAGCGAGACCTGCGCATGCGACTGCGCATCGGGCCGCTGCGGCGCGATCAGTTCGACGCCTTCCTGCCGGGCGGCAGTGCGGCCGAAGCCCTGTCCAAGTGGTTGTCGTTGTTGACCGGCGGCGTTCTCGAGTACGAAGTGCGGCTGGTGCTGCGCGCCGAGGATGTGCAGGGCAGCGCCCTCGGCAGCGGCGGCGGCGCTCGGCTGGGCTGGGACAGCTACATGTGCACCCAGGCGCAGACCACATCGCGTGAGGACACCACCTATGGCATCCACACGCTGCAATGACAACCCGCCGCAGGCGTCCGTGCCTGCGGTCCTCGAACGGTTCCAGCAAGGAGTGCGTGTTTCCGCATGAGCATCAACCTCAAGACCCTGATCAGCAAGCTGGACGACACCTGCCGCCAGGCGGCCGAGCGGGCCGCGAACCTGTGCATGGCGCGCGGCAACTATGAGGTGGACCTGGAGCATCTGTTCCTGGCCCTGCTCGAGCAGCCGCAGAGCGATTTCGTGTTGATTGCCCGTCGCAGCGGCATCCTGCCGGAATCGCTGGAGCGTGATCTCAACGATGAGATCAGTCAGTTCAAGACCGGCAACGGCCGCACGCCGGTGTTCTCCCAGCACATTCCCAAGCTGTTCGAGCATGCCTGGCTGATCGCCTCGCTGGACTCGGAAACCACCCGCATCCGTAGCGGCCATCTGCTGCTGGCGCTGCTGACCGAGCCGGACCTGGCGCAGTTGGCCTACCGTGGCTCGAAGCTGTTCGTGCGTTTCAAGCGCGAAGAGCTCAAGCACGACTTCGCCAAGCTCACCGAGGGCTCGCAGGAGGCGGTGCAGACCGTCCGCTTCGCCGATGCCTCGGCGAAGGAAGAGGGCGGTGAGGGCGAGGATGCCGTGTCCGGCGAGGCCAAGGGTGGGCTGTCCAAGACGCCGGCGCTGGACCAGTTCACCACCAACCTGACCCAGCGCGCCCGTGAGGGCAAGATTGATCCGGTGATCGGCCGTGATGGCGAGATCCGCCAGGTGATCGACATCCTGATGCGTCGCCGCCAGAACAACCCGATCCTCACCGGCGAAGCCGGCGTGGGCAAGACCGCCGTGGTCGAAGGGCTTGCCCGGCGCATTGCCGACAAGGACGTGCCGGAGGTGCTGCAGGGTGTCGAGCTGCACACGCTGGACATGGGGCTGCTGCAAGCGGGTGCCAGCGTCAAGGGCGAGTTCGAGAACCGCCTGAAGAACGTGATCGACGAGGTCAAGAAGAGCCCGCATCCGATCATCCTGTTCATCGATGAAGCGCATACGATGATCGGCGCCGGGGGCACCGCCGGCCAGAACGATGCGGCGAACCTGCTCAAGCCGGCGCTGGCCCGCGGTGAGCTGCGCACGATCGCGGCGACCACCTGGAGCGAGTACAAGAAGTACTTCGAGAAGGACGCGGCGCTGGCCCGCCGCTTCCAGGTGGTCAAGGTTGAAGAGCCCAGTGAAGTGCTGGCCGCAGCGATGCTGCGCGGCATGGTCGGGTTGATGGAGTCGCACTTCAACATCCGCGTGCTGGACGAAGCGGTGACCGAAGCCGTGCGTCTGTCGCACCGTTACATCAGTGGCCGCCAGCTGCCGGACAAGGCTGTCAGCGTGCTCGATACCGCCTGCGCGAAGGTCGCGCTTGGACAGAGCGCCACGCCTGCGATCATCGAAGACACCCGCAAGCACCTGGATCGCCTGGAGGCGGAAATCAGCGCGCTGCAGCGCGAAACCGCAGGGGGCAGTGCACAGCACAGCGAGCGCCTGGACGAGCTGCATGCCCAGCAGGCGGAAGCGCAGGCGGTGCTGGCCAGCAATGAGGAGCGCCTCACCCGCGAGCGCGAACTGGCAGGCCGCATTGCCGCGCTGCGCCAGCAGATGGAGCAGGGCCAGGCCCAGGCGGCCGATGGCGAAGCGCCCAGCGATGACGGTGAAGGCGACGTCGCCGTGGCCAAGCCGGCCACCAAGCGCGGCAGGGCCAAGCCGGAACTGTCGCCGCAGCATGCTGAACTGGCGCGACTGCAGGCCGAGCTGCGCGAGCTGCAGGGCGAGACGCCGATGGTCCCGCTGCAGGTCGACGGAACCGTGGTCGCGGAGATCGTGTCGGCATGGACCGGCGTGCCGCTGGGCCGCATGGTCAAGGACGAGATCCGTACCGTGCGCACGCTCGGAAACCTGCTGGTCGAGCGCGTGATCGGACAGGACCACGCGCTGGATGCGATCGCCCAGCGCGTGCGCACCGCCACGGCCAAACTGGAAGACCCGAACAAGCCACGCGGTGTCTTCATGTTCGTCGGCCCCTCCGGTGTCGGCAAGACCGAGACCGCGCTGGCGTTGGCTGACATTCTCTATGGTGGTGAGCGCAAGCTGATCACCATCAACATGAGCGAATACCAGGAAGCGCACAGCGTGTCCGGGCTGAAAGGCTCGCCGCCGGGCTACGTCGGTTACGGCGAAGGCGGCGTGCTGACCGAAGCCGTGCGCCGCAACCCTTACAGCGTGGTGCTGCTTGACGAGGTGGAGAAAGCCCATCCCGACGTGCTGGAGATGTTCTTCCAGGTCTTCGACAAGGGCGTGATGGATGATGCGGAAGGCCGCGAAATCGACTTCCGCAATACCCTCATCATCCTGACCTCCAACATCGGCTCCTCGCAGATCATGCAGGCCTGCCTGAACAAGCCGGCCGAGGAGATCCCGGCGGCCGACGCGCTCGCCGACGCGCTGCGCCCGGTGCTGATGCGCAGCTTCAAGCCGGCCTTCCTCGGCCGCCTGAAGGTCGTACCGTACTACCCGATCAACGATGACGTGCTTGCGCGGATCATCACGCTCAAGCTCGGTCGCATCCGCGACCGCGTCATTGCCAACCACAAGGCCACCTTCAGCTGGGACGACAGTCTGGTGGAGGCCGTGCTTGCGCGTTGCACCGAAGTGGACTCAGGTGCCCGCAACGTTGACCACATCCTCAATGGAACCTTGCTGCCGGAAATCGCCGAGAGCGTGCTGGCGGCGATGGCCGAGGGGAACCGGATCAACGCCATCAAGGTCACCGCCGGCAAGAAGGGTGACTTCAAATACAAAGTGTCTTGACACTGAGCAAATGGAGAAGGCAATGGAATTCTATGGATTCGACCGCGAAGCGGCTCTCAACCACTGTGACAGCCTGGAACTCGGCCTTGGCCGTGAGCTGGACCGTGTGCGTGCCTGGAACCGGCTGCGCCCCGAACATGTGATCGAGCTGCTGGAGACCGCGGTGCCCGCTGCCCGCCAGGATGCCCGCAACGTGGCCGCGCAGATCAGCCGCGGTTCCTGGCGCATCCACATGGATGCCCCGGTCGTGGGCAAGCCGCAGCTGGTGAGCAACGTGCGCGAACTGCAGATCACGGCCGGTGGACGCGATTACCGCCTGAAGATCAGCGAAGGCGTCCGCCTGCAGCTGGAAGAAATCGTCCAGGCCGCCTGATGATCGTGTGAGCTTGTCGCCCCCACAGGGGCGCAGGCCACGCGGAAGCGGGAACCGGAGGAAGCCGATGCGCACGCCGCATGCAGACCACCTTGAAGCACGGGAAGTCGGGGAATCACCATGGACCTGGTAAACAACCTGCGGGCAGCGCTGGCCGGCCCATCGCATGCACAGCGCTTCCTGCGGCTGCACACCTCGCTGGGGAGCGACGTGCTGGTGGCCGAAACGCTGGATGGCGTCGAACAGATCGACGGCATCGGTTTCCAGTGGACGATCACGGCGCTGTCGCTGGATGCGGGCCTGCCGCTGGGCACGCTGATCGGGCAGGGCGCGCTGCTGCAGATGCAACAGGCCGACGGCAGCCTGCGGCCGTTGCATGGACGCATCACCGCCGCCGAGCGGCTGGGCAGCAATGGCGGCCTGGCACGCTACCGGCTGCGCCTGCAGCCGTGGCTGGCG
>NZ_JBRRCG010000028.1:0-21937 GCF_056757995.1 Stenotrophomonas sp. STEN147 | reverse complement strand
CGGTCCCCGGGGGTTGGGCCGGGGGTAACGGGGGTCGCCCCTTTCTGGGTGGTGGGCGGGGGCCCTTGCCCGGCGAGCGCAGCGGTGCGGATAACACCGGGCCACGCCCGGCGGGCGCAGCGGGACGCTGCTCATCCCACGATGCGCAGCACGTCATCCAGCAATGCGGCAGCAGTGACTTCCGCGCCCGCTCCCGGTCCCTGGATCAGCAACGGCTGGGTGCGATAGCGGTCGCTGTGGATCGCGACGCGGTTGTCGGTGCCCGCCCCCTGCGCCAGTGGATGATCGGCCGGCAGTTCACGCAGCCCCACCTGTGCGCCGTCAGCGTCGACCCGGCCGACGAAGCGCAGCACACGGCCGCTGTCCGTCGCCTGCTGCCAGCGCGCCTGCAGCGGTGCGTCCAGCTGCTCCAGTTCGGCCAATGCGTCGTCCAGCGGCAGCGCAGCCAACGCCGAAGGCACCAGTGAATCCACGTGCACCTGTGCGGCATCCAGCGCCAGTCCGCTGCTGCGCGCCAGAATCAGCAGCTTGCGCCGCACATCCTCGCCGGACAGATCCAGGCGCGGATCCGGTTCGGTATAACCCGCGGCCAGCGCCTCGCGCACTGCAGCCGAGAACGGCGAACGGCCGTCATAGCGATGGAACAACCAGGCCAGGGAACCGGACAACACCCCCTCGATCGCGTGGATGTGATCCCCCCCGGCCACCAGCGCGCGCAGGCTGCTCAACAGCGGCAGTCCCGCCCCCACGGTGGCACTGTCGCCGTACCGGGCGCCGCTGTCGGCGCAGCTCTCGGCGATGGCCTTCGCGCGTGACAGCTGCCCGCCCCGGCCCAGCTTGTTGGCCGTCACCACATGCACCCCGCGCGCCAGCCACTGCGCATGGCGGGCGGCCACGTCTTCGCTGGCGGTGGCATCAACCACCACATCGCCACGCTCCAGCCCTTCGGCACCGGCCCACGGTGGCACGCTCTGGCCGCCACGCGGTGCGCGCCGCGCCAGTTCCAGCGGCAGGGCCAGATCGCGGTCGATGGCCAGCGCAGTGCGCGAGTTGGCCAGCCACTGCACGCTGGGCAGTTCCAGGCCGCGCGCCTGCAAGGCCTGGTAGCGCTGCACGAATGCAGAGCCCACCGTGCCGGTGCCCAGCAGTGCCAGGCGACCGCCGCCCAGCGCCGGAATCTCGGCAGCCAGCGCGCTCATGCGTCCACCACCTGTTTGCGACGTGCGGCAGCGTCGATCACCGCTTCGGCGCGGGCCAGCGCCGCGCCCAGATCGGCCAGCAGGTCGCGCTCGGCCTCGATGCCGACCGACAGGCGCAGCAACCCTTCGCTGATGCCGGCGGCAGCACGCGCCTCAACGCTCATCGCTGCGTGGGTCATGGTCGCCGGATGCGCGACCAGGCTTTCCACGCCGCCCAGCGATTCGGCCAGGGTGAAGCAGCGCAGTCCATCGACAAACGCGCGCACGGCAGCATGTGGATCCTCGCCGGCGCAGTCGGCCAGCTCGAACGACAGCATCGCGCCGAAGCCGCTCTGCTGGCGTGCGGCGATGGCATGACCGGGATGGTCGGCCAGGCCGGGGTAATACACCCGGGCCACGGCGGGGTGCGCGTCCAGCAGCGCGACGATCGAGGCCGTGTTCTCCTGGTGCACACGCAGGCGTGCATCCAGCGTGCGCAGGCCGCGCAGGGTCAGGAAAGCATCGAAGGGAGAGCCGGTCAGCCCGAGTGCGTTGCCCCACCACACCAGCTGTTCGTGCAGCGCGGGATCACGTGCGATCACCGCACCGCCGACGACATCGCTGTGGCCGTTGATGTACTTGGTGGTCGAATGCAGCACCAGATCGGCACCGAAGGAGAGCGGCTGCTGCAGCGCCGGCGACAGGAACGTATTGTCGACCGCCACCAGCGCCCCGGCCTTGTGCGCCGCCTCGATGACGAAGCGCAAATCGGTGATGCGCAGCAGTGGGTTGGACGGGGTTTCCACCAGCACCAGCCGTGGCTGGGTGGCCAGGGCCTGCGCCAGCGTGCGCGGGTCGGTGAGGTCGGCGGTGACCAGTTCGAAATGCCCCTTCTTCGCCAGCGCGTTGAACAGGCGCCAGCTGCCGCCGTAGGCATCGTGCGGTACCACCAGCGTGTCGCCCGGCTGCAGCAGGGCATTCAGCACCAGGTTGATGGCGCCCATGCCGGTGGCGGTGACCACGCCACCGGCTCCGCCTTCCAGTTCGGCCAGTGCTTCGCCCAGCAGGTCGCGCGTCGGGTTGCCACTGCGCGTGTAGTCGTACTGGCGCTTGTTGCCGAAGCCTTCGAAGCTGAAGTTCGACGACAGCACGATCGGTGGAGTGACCGCGCCATGGGCGGTGTCACGATCGATGCCGGCGCGGACGGCGGCAGTGGTGCGACAACAGGACGACTCGGCGGCGTGCAGGCTCATGCGGACTCTCCAGAAGTGCGGAAGGCGGTAGCGAGGATCGCGTCGATGCGATCGGTTTCTTTGAGGAAGGCGTCGTGGCCGTATGGGGAGCGCAGCACGCGCAGGCTGCCGCGCGGACCCAACCCTTCGACCAGGCCGACCAGGTCGGCCAACGGCACCAGCCGATCGCCTTCCACGGCCACCACCACGGTTGGCGGCAGGATGGCGGTGGGATCCACGCGGTGCAGGTCGATCGATTCGGACAGGCGCAGGTAGGCGGTCACCGGTGTGCGCGCGACGTACTGCGCGCCCGCCGCGTCGAGGTAGTCCTCGGCGGCCACACGGACGCGGCCGTTGACCACCTCGGGCGGAGCGTCGAAGCGCTCGCCGAACTCTTCCGGCGTGCGGTAGCTGAGCATCGCGAACTGCCTGGCCAGTGCCAGGCCATGGTCTTCACCGCATTGCAGCTGTCCCAGGGCAACCGCCCGGCGCTGCAACGCACGCCACGCCGCGGCATAGGGGTGCGGACGGTGCGCACCACTGGCCAGCACCAGCTGGCGCACGCGGGCGCGATGGCGGACAGCGAACTGCTGCCCGACCAGGGCGCCATAGGAGTAGCCGACAAACGCCTTCAGTGTGCGGATGCCCAGGTGATCCAGCAGCAGGGCCAGCGCGTCAGCCTGGTCGGCCGTGTCGATCGGCACGTCCAGCGCGCCATCCGCACCGATGAAGTCGAACGCCAGAACGCGCAGCTGCTGCGGATCGAGCGTGCGGCCACTGCCGACCAGTTCCTCGGCCCAGCCCTTCTCGGCGAACTGCGCGTTGGACGCCACATGGCGATGGGCGGAGATGCCCCCAGCCAGTACCACCACCGGTGCATCGACCGGTCCCACCCATTCGTAGCGAACGCGTACCGGGCACGCGCCGGCGTGGCGCATCGACAGCACCGCGGCGAACTCGCCGCGCTCGGCGTGCACGCGGTCTTCGACCGGCACGCTGACGGGGACAAAGGGTTCGGGGCGAAGCGTGGTGCTGGGGGCGAAGCTCATGGCGGGATCCGTTAGGGGAATCGGCCATCGAGCCTTCGCGGGGCTCGCGTTCGAGATGCACCTGCGGTGCATGGTTCGAACCATCTTCCGGTGGACGCCACGGTCCCCGCAGGATTTGGCACCTACGCCGGCGCTTGCGCGCCTGCGGGCTGCCCCGGCTTCAAAGGGCCTGTCCCTCTGCCGGTCTCGATGGTGGAGCCACGATGCCATCGCTTTCCGCGCATGTCAATCCCTTCATGCGGATAAAGCGATGAATGCCCGGAGCGATCGCTGCGGCCCACCTTTTGCGGATCAGGTACAGTCGCGGCGGTCCCCCTGTCCGGAACGCCCGATGCCGCGCCTGCCCTTGTCCTGCCTGCTGCTGCCGTTGCTGATCAGCACCACCGCCGGAGCGGCCGACTGGCGGCAGGGCTGGGGCCTGGTGCCCTCACCGGCCCCCGCCCCCGGCACGCAGGGCATCGGCCAGGCGGCCCCCATGGCGCAACTGCGGCTGCAGCAGGTGGGCGAATACTGGCAGGCCCGGATCGACAACACCCTGGCCGGCCCATTACAGGTTGAACTGCGCGCTGGACCCGGGCGCCCCATCGAGGGCCTGCCGGTACGGTCGCTGGTGCAGGGCGACAGCAGCTTCGTGGTCGGTCACCTGCCCTCGCCCGTGGGCGGCAGCACGCTCGACGTACGCCTGCAGTCGGTACCGGGCCGTCCCGACGCCCGCGCCGAAGACGTGGCCTACCGCCTGCCGTTCGACGCCGCACGCCTGCGCGTGGACCAGGCGCCGCAGGGCCGGTTCAGCCACGATGACGAGGAGAACCGCGACGCCGTGGACTTCGCCCTGCCCGAGGCGACGCTGGTGCTGGCCGCGCGCGAGGGAACGGTGATGCAGATCCAGGACGGCTTCCGCGGCAACGGCCAGGACCGCGAGCGCGACGGCGGCAGGGCGAATTTCATCCGTGTCCTGCACAGCGACGGCAGCATGGCGCTGTACGGCCATCTGCAGGCAGGCGGCATGCGCGTGCGTCGTGGCCAGGCCGTGCAGGCCGGACAGCCGATCGGCCTGTCCGGCAACAGCGGCTACAGCAGCGCCCCGCACCTGCATTTCGTGGTGCAGGTCAACCGCGGCATGGCGCTGCGCTCGGTACCCGTGCGCATCTTCACCTCCCAGGGACAGCTGCAGTTCGCCCGCCAGGGTGATACCGAGGGCGCGGCCGGGCGCTGACCGGCCACGGCCGGTATAATCAGGCGCTTATCTCTTTGAAAAGCGCCCCGGGCGGGCGCCACTGCCATGTCCGAAGTCGCCACCGAAGCGTCGCGTCGCCGCACTTTCGCCATCATCTCCCATCCTGACGCCGGCAAGACCACGCTGACCGAAAAGCTGCTGCTGTTCGGAGGCGCGATCCAGATGGCCGGCTCGGTCAAGGGCCGCAAGGCGGCCCGCCATGCCACCTCCGACTGGATGGCGCTGGAGAAGGAACGCGGCATCTCCGTCACCTCCTCGGTGATGCAGTTCCCGTACGAAGGCAAGATCGTCAACCTGCTCGACACCCCCGGCCACGCCGACTTCGGCGAGGACACCTACCGCGTGCTGACCGCGGTGGACTCGGCACTGATGGTGATCGACGTGGCCAAGGGCGTGGAAGAGCGCACCATCAAGCTGATGGAAGTGTGCCGCCTGCGCGACACCCCGATCATGACCTTCATCAACAAGCTCGACCGCGAGGGCAAGGATCCGATCGAACTGCTGGATGAAGTGGAAACCGTGCTGGGCATCCAGTGCGCGCCGGTCACCTGGCCGATCGGCATGGGCCAGCGCCTGAAGGGCGTGGTCCACCTGCTGACCGGCGAGGTGCACCTGTACGAACCGGGTCGCAACTTCACCCGCCAGGATTCGACCATCTTCCCGTCGATCGACGCTCCCGGCCTGGCCGAGAAGATCGGCGCACAGATGCTGGCCGATCTGCGCGATGAACTGGAGCTGGTGCAGGGCGCCAGCCATCCGTTCGACCTGCAGGCCTATCGCGAGGGCAAGCAGACGCCGGTGTTCTTCGGTTCGGGCGTGAACAACTTCGGCGTGCAGCCCCTGCTGGACTTCTTCGTCGAGCACGCGCCGTCGCCGCAGGCACGCGCCACCACCGGCCGCGAGATCGCCCCGGAAGAGAGCAAGCTGACCGGCTTCGTGTTCAAGATCCAGGCCAACATGGACCCGCAGCACCGCGACCGCGTCGCCTTCATGCGGGTGTGCTCGGGCCGCTTCAGCGCGGGCATGAAGACCTTCCACGTGCGCACCGGCAAGGAAATGAAGCTGGCCAACGCCCTGACCTTCATGGCCAGCGACCGTGAAATCGCCGCCGAGGCGTGGCCGGGCGATGTGATCGGCATCCACAACCACGGCACCATTTCCATCGGCGATACCTTCACCGAAGGCGAGGCGGTCACCTTCACCGGCATCCCCAACTTCGCCCCCGAGCTGTTCCGCCGTGCGCGCCTGCGCGATCCGCTCAAGCTCAAGCAACTGCAGAAGGGCCTGGCCCAGCTCTCCGAAGAGGGCGCGACCCAGTTCTTCCGGCCGCTGACCAGCAACGATCTGATCCTGGGTGCGGTGGGCGTGCTGCAGTTCGACGTGGCCGCTTACCGCCTGAAGGACGAGTACGGCGTGGAAGCCACCTTCGAGCCGGTCAGCGTCACCACGGCGCGCTGGATCCACTGCAGCAACGAGAAGAAGCTGGAAGAGTTCCGCGAAAAGAACGCGCTGAACCTGGCGCTGGACGCCGCCGGTCATCTGGTCTATCTCGCGCCGACCCGGGTCAACCTGCAGCTGGCGCAGGAGCGCGCGCCCGACGTGCGCTTTGCCGCCACCCGCGAGGCCGCGCACACCCTAACCGCTGGCTGAATCCGGCCAGTCAGGACATCGGACTTCCGTGTGGAGGCGGGCGTGCATGCGCCCGCCATCGCGGCGATGATAGGGGGGCGCGGGTCCCCCTCCCCGCGAATGATGCCTACGCCATGTCCTCGACTTCCGTTGCTTCGATCCGCGAAGAAATCGCCAGTGCGCTGACCCACGGTCTCGGCGCCGTACTGGCGCTCGGTGCGGGTGCCGTGCTGATCACCCTGGCCGCCATCTACGGCGATGGCTGGCAACTGGCAGGTGCGATCGTGTTCGGCATCGCGCTGCTGCTGCTGTACACCGCCTCCACCCTCTACCACGCCATCCAGCATCCGGTTGCCAAGGGCAGGCTGAAGGTCTTCGACCACTGCGCGATCTATGTACTGATCGCCGGCACCTATACGCCGTTCACGCTGATCGGCCTGCGTGGCCCCTGGGGCTGGGGCCTGTTCGCCGCGATCTGGACGCTGGCCCTGGCCGGCGTGGTGTTCAAGCTGTTCTATACCGGTCGCTTCAAGCGCCTGTCCACGGCCATCTACGTGGCCATGGGCTGGCTGGTGATCGTCGCGGTCAAGCCCATGCTGGCCTCCATCGATGGCTGGACGCTGGGCTGGCTGCTGGCCGGTGGTCTCTCCTACACGCTGGGAACCTACTTCTATCACCGCGAATCGATCCCGTATTCGCATGCGATCTGGCACCTGTTCGTGATCGGCGGCAGTGTCTGCCACTTCGTCGCGGTGACCATGCAGGTGCTGTAGAGATCCGTGCCGTACGCGTTCCTGTGCACACCGCGCACATGAACGCTTCGCGCTGCGTCCACCCGCGCAGGGCAACCATGGCAGCGTGAATGCGACTGCCTCCCCTGTTCCGCCGCGTCCGTCGCGCTGGCGCTTCCGCCGCCCTGGCCCGCGAGGCCAGCGCTGGCTGGCGGTGCTGGTGTTCCTGCTGGCGGCCATCCTGGTGTTGATCGCGCTCTGGGACTGGAACTGGTTCAAGGGGCCAGTCGAGCGGGCGGTGCAGGCGCGGACCGGCCGCGTGCTGCAGATCGGCCACCTGGATGTCGACCTCGGCCGTACCAGCACGATCCGCGCCGACACCGTCACGTTCGCCAACGCGTCATGGGCGAAGCAGCCGAACATGGCCAGTGCCGACCGGGTCGAAATCGACCTGCGGGTGTGGCCCCTGCTGCGGGGCAGCGTGCAGCTCCCCGAGATCCGCCTGACCCGTCCCGACGTGCTGCTGGAAACCGCCCCGCGCAAGGGCGAGCCGGGCAACTGGGATTTCCTGGGTGACAGCCGCGGCGGCGCCACACCCCAGCTCAAGCGGCTGCGTATCGATGACGGCCGCCTGCAGTTCATCGACGCGGCGGGTCGCACCGACATCCATGTCAATGTGCGTAGTGGCCGGCCCAGGCAGGCGGATGCCGCACCGCCCCTGCTGGTGCAGGGCAAGGGCCGTTGGCAGGGCAATTCGTTCACCCTTCGCGGCGGCACCGAATCTCCGCTGGAACTGACCGACAGCGATCATCCCTTCCGCATCCATCTTGATGGGCGCGCAGGTGCCACCCACGCCGTCGCCCGTGGCACCCTGACCAATCCCTTCCAGCTGCAGGTGCTCGACCTCGCTTTCGCGCTCAGTGGCCAGGATCTGGCCGACCTGTATCCCCTGCTGGGCATCGCCATTCCACCTTCGCCGCCTTATGCCCTGGAGGGGCGCCTCAAGCGCGACCATAACGTGTGGCGCTACGAGCAGTTCACCGGCAAGGTCGGCGACAGCGATCTCGGCGGCAATGTGAAGTTCGAAACAGGCGGTGCACGCCCGCGCCTGACGGCCACGCTGGAGTCCCGCCGGCTGGACTTCGACGATCTGGCCGGCTTTGTCGGCGCCCCGCCCAGAACCGGGAGCGGCGAGACCGCCAACGCCGAGCAGAAGGCCGAGGCCGCACGCGTGGCCGCGCGTACCAGGGTGCTGCCGGACACGCCATACAACCTCGGCAAGCTGCGCGCGATGGATGCCGATGTGCGCTGGAAGGCACATCGCATCAACGCACCCTCACTGCCGCTGGACGATATGGATGCGCATCTGCTGCTGGACGATGGCGTGCTGCGCCTGGACCCGCTGAACTTCGGTGTGGCCGGTGGTGACATCCGCAGCACGATCCGCATGGATGCGCGACAGCCGCAGATCGCCACCGCGCTCAAGGCCAGCGTGCGCGGCGTGCAGTTGGGCCAACTGTTCCCGGATGCGAAGCTGGCCGAGCAGGCCAAGGGCGGCATCGGTGGCGAAATCGACCTCAGCGGCCGCGGCAACTCGATCGCCGCCATGCTGGGCAGCAGCAATGGCGATGTGGGCCTGGCAATGGGACGTGGCCACGTCGGCAATCTGGTGATGGAACTGGCCGGGCTGGACATCACCGAGGCAGTCAAGTTCCTGGTGACCGGCGACAAGCAGATTCCGCTGCGCTGCGCCTTCGCCGACTTCGGCGTACGCGAGGGGCTGATGACCAGCCGCACGTTCGCCGTCGATACCACCGACACGCTGATTCTTGGCGAAGGCACCGTCAGCCTGCGCGATGAGTCGCTGGACCTGCTGCTGAAGCCTCGGCCGAAGGACCGCAGCATCCTGGTGCTGCGCTCGCCGCTGCACATCGCGGGAACGTTCAAGGATCCCTCGTTCCGCCCGGATTTCAAGGCGCTGGGCGTGCGCGGTGCGGTCGCCCTGGCGCTGGGAAGCATCGCGCCACCGGCCGCACTGCTGGCCACGATCGAACTGGGCCCCGGCAAGGACGCCGACTGCGGCGGCCAGTACGCGAAGTAGGCACGTTTGTTGGATCGCGAATTGAGGGGCGCGCGGAACCACAAAGTGTTGCCAACCCAGATTGGCCGCTACCCACCGCGTTCGCCGCAATGCATCCAGAAGCGGAGGGCATGGCCGTGCAGGACCGTTGGCGCCATGGATGGCGCCATCGAGCCCCCATGGATGGGTTTACGGCGTGTCCTGCACGGCCATGCCCTCCGCCTTCCGGCGCATCAGCAAGGCGCCGCTTTGGCTTTGGCTTTGGCTTTGGCTTTGGCTTTGGCTTTGGCTTCGGCTCCGAACAGCGGGCCGGCGGGCCGCAGGCCCGCCAGCGAAAACTCATCCCGCCACGATGTACTGCTGCAGCTGGTCCAGCTCTCGACGCTGTGCATCGATCACCGACTTCACCAGATCGCCGATGGAAATCACGCCCAGCACCTGTCCCCCCTCCACCACCGGCAGATGGCGGATACGGTAATCGGTGACCAGCTGCAGGCAATGTTCGACCTGTTCGCCGGGCGCCACCGTCACCACCTTCGCAGTCATGATCTCGGCCACCGCCGTATCGCGTGAGGAACGATCACGCAGCACGATCTTGCGGGCGTAATCACGCTCGGACAGGATGCCGACCAGTCGCGGCCCTTCCATCACCAGCACCGCACCGATGCCCTTTTCGGCCATCAGCCGGATCGCATCGATCACCGCCGCGCCGGGCGCGACCGCATGTACTTCAGGGGACTTGCCGTCCAACAGTTGCCGTACCGACGTCATCTGCCTGCCCTCCCAGGGTGGGTTGCACGACGGAGTCTGCCACGGACGATGCTAGCCAGGCGTCAACCAGGTACAGGGGACGCTGCTTGGACTCCTCATACAGGCGCCCCAGGTACTCGCCGATCAGGCCCAGCGCGATCAGCTGCACACCGCCCAGGAACAGGATCACCGCCATCATCGTCGGCCAGCCCGCCACGCGGTCGCCGTACATCGCGGCCTTCACGATCACCCAGACACCGAACACGAAGGCCACCGCCGCAGTGGCCAGGCCCAGATAGGTGGCCGCGCGCAGCGGCACGGTGGAGAAACCGGTGATGCCTTCCAGCGCGAAGTTCCACAGCCGCCACAGGCTGAACTTGCTGCTGCCGGCCACCCGCGGGTGGCGCTGGTACGGCACCGCCACCCGGCGGAAGCCAACCCAGCTGAAAAGCCCTTTCATGAAACGGTGGCGCTCGCGCATTTCACGCAACGCGCTCAGCGCGCGTGGCGACAGCAGGCGGAAGTCGCCGGTATCGGCAGGAATGGGGGTGCGCGACAGGCGGCCGATCACCCGGTAGAACATCGCCGCGGTCGCACGCTTGACCCAGCTCTCGCCCGCGCGCGCGCGGCGCGTGCCATAGACGTTGTCATAACCCTCGCGCCACCGCGCCACGAACTGCGGTAGCAGCTCCGGTGGATCCTGGCCGTCGGCATCGAGAATCATCGCCGCACCCTCGCGGACGAGATCCAGCCCGGCGGTCAGCGCGGCCTCCTTGCCGAAATTGCGCGACAGCTTCAGCGCCGACACGCGTGGCTCGGACTGCGCCAGCGCGGCGATCACCTCCCAGGTTCCGTCCTGGCTGCCGTCGTCCACGTAAAGGATGTGGCCATCGATGTCCGGCATCGCATCCAGCACCGCGCACAGGCGCGGGTGCAGTACCGGCAGCGCCAGAGCTTCGTTGCAGGCGGCAATGACGACGGTGAGGCGTTCACGGATCATGCCCGGATTGTACGTCGCCAGTGCGCAGCGGCGCAGACGCGAGCCTCAGTCTTCGGCCAGGTACGCAGCGCCGCCCAGCTGCCGGGCCTGCCGCTGGATCCACGCGGCACGACGTTGTACATAGGGACCGGGCGAGGCCGCGCTGTAGCGCCGCGGCGCCGGCAACACGGCCGCCAACCGCGCGCTCTCGGCCGGGCTGAGGCGCGCGGCGTCCTTGCCCCAGAACGTCTTCGCCGCCGCCTGCGCACCGTACACGCCGTCACCGAACTCGGCGATGTTGGCGTACATCTCCAGGATCCGCTGCTTGGGCCACAGCGTTTCGATCAGCACCGTGTACCAGACCTCCAGGCCCTTGCGGATCCAGCTGCGGCCCTGCCAGAGGAACAGGTTCTTGGCCACCTGTTGGCTGATGGTGCTGGCCCCGCGCAGCCGACCGCCCCGCGCGTTGTGGTCACGCGCCTTCTCGATGGCCTGCAGATCGAACCCACTGTGTTCGGGGAAGCGCTGGTCCTCGGCCGCCACCAGCGAGATCGGCAGGCTCGGCGCCATCTGGTCCAGATCCCGCCACTGGTAGTGCAGCCGGTAGGCCCAGTCGCCCGCCCCCAGCGCCTCCCCGTAGCGCCACAGCATCACGCTGGAAATAGGCGGATCCACGAAGCGCAGCACCAGCACCTGCAGGCAGCTGAAGGCCACGAACAGCACCGGCAGCCACAGCAGCCGCTTCCAGTGCCACCGCCGGCGGCGCGGAACGTCCCCGGCCACCTTCACCTTGTCCTGCTCTCCCCCTGCCCCCATTAGTGGTGCATCCTTCTTCTGCCTGGCTGTCGGCACATTATCCGGCAACCACCCCTGTTTCCGCGCGATGTGAGCCGATGACCGCCCAACCTGATTCCCTGATCCGCTTCCTGCTTCCCGACGCGGGTGTCCGCGGCGTACACGTGCGCCTGCAGGCCACCTGGCAGGAAATCCTGTCCCATGCCCATTACCCGGACGCCGCAGCCGGGCTGCTCGGCGAAGCCTGCGTGGCCTCGGCGCTGTTCACCGGCCACACCAAGGTCGACGGCCGCCTGTCCATCCAGCTGCGCAGCAGCACCACGCTGCGTACGCTGTTCGCCGAATGCACCGCCGCCGGCACCCTGCGCGGCATCGCCCAGCTCAGCGAAGGCGCCGACGCGCCGCGCGACCTGTCCAGCCTGGGCGATGACGCCCTCCTCGCCATCACCATCGAGAACCCCGGGCTGGACCCGCGCGAACCGCAGCGCTACCAGAGCCTGGTCGGGCTCAGCGCCGCGGAACTGGACGAGGCCTTCGAGGACTACTTCCGGCAGTCCGAGCAGTTGCCGACGCGACTGCTGCTGGCCGCCGACCGCACGGGGGCCAGCGGCCTTCTGCTGCAGAAACTGCCCGGCGACGAGGGCGACGAAGATGGCTGGTCACGCGCCAGCGCCCTGTTCGAGACCCTGGGCAGGGCCGAACTGCTCGCTACTCCCGCCGAGCAGCTGCTGCACCGCTTGTTCCATGAGGAGAACCCGGAGCTGATGGGCAGCAAGCCACTGTCCTTTGCCTGCTCCTGCTCGCGCGAGCGGGTCGCTTCGATGCTGCAGTCGCTGGGCGAGGAAGAGGCACGTGCGGCGGCCGAAGCCACCGGCCAGGTGGAAGTCCGTTGCGAATTCTGTGGACGGGAGTATCACTTCCCGTTGACGGAGTTCGGCATACTGTTCCACGGTGCCGAGGGGACTGTTCCGGCGCCTGAACGCCTTCAGTAAGCGGCCGGTCTTGCACCTGGGGAGGATCAAGGCTTGTTAAGAAATCATAAACACCCTAGGATCGAGCCCCCGCCCCTGCGGGAACTTCCGTTGTCTGTCCCTGTCTGAACTGGTCCGATGCGTACCTATCTGCGTCTACCGCTGGCCCTGCTGATCGCCCTTGGCGCGGTCGCGGGCGCGCATGCGCAGAGCAAGGACACCCGCACGGTGTTGCCGGTGTGGAACAAGGGCAGCGGCAAGGTCGAAGCGCTGCTCTACCTGGAACCCACCGGTGAGCAGGCCGCCGGCGCCCGCTGGCATTTCGGCCGCAATTCGCTGGATGCGGCCTTTGGCCTGTCGTCGGGCGACTCGCTGGGCCTGCTCTGCAGCAACAGCAGCAGTACCAGCATCAGCGGTCTGGCCAGCCATTGCATGCTGGCCAGTCTGGGCGACGACGATGACCTCAGCAGCCGCCGCTTCACCGGCACGGCTGCCCTGAACCGGGGCAGCAGCCGCCTGGGCATCACCGCCGGCACCGGTCGCGAAACACTGCCCGCCTGGCTGGCCGGCCCGAACAAGACGCCGTCGCTGCGTGCGGAGCAGAACGACCTGACCGTGTTCGCGCAGAAGAACATCGGCCGCGAAGGATTCGTGTCCATCGCCGGCACCTACGCCAAGGCACGCCTGGTGCCGCTGGCCGATGCCTCGCCGGCCCTGGTCGATCGCTGGGACAGCAAGAGCCTCAGCCTCGGCGCCGGTTACGGCAACTTCACCGGCAGCATCATCGGTCGCGTGGTCGACGTACCCGGCCGCCCTGGCAAGTGGGAAGGTCTGGGCATCGGCCTGACCTGGCGGACGCCGTGGTCCGGCCAGCTCACCGTCGGCGCCGAGAACGTGATCAGCCGCGGCAAGAACCCCTTCTCGCCACGCAACGAGAGCAACGACGACGGCACCGTGCCGTATGTGCGTTACGAGCAGGATCTCTGACCGCTCACATCTCCCTCATGCAGTGACATCGCGGGCGCCGGAAGGCGCCCGTTGCGTTTGCGTGCACCGCCTCCCCTTTGCGCCCCCTCCGGCGCTGTCGCAATGTGTGCGTTTCTCGCCGCCGCGACATGTTTCGATACATATCAATGGAAACTTTTTTCATCATTTTTTTTTAACAAACGAGGCGCCATGCCACAAACCCTACTGCAAGCCATTGAAAAGTATTGACATTCCATCAATTTACACAAATCACAGCTTTGATTAACACAGCTTTAATTCTTTGCAGGCGCCCGCTACTATCGGCTCAGCCTCGCGATTTGGAAGCGCACTTTCGCTTCCCCGCCGGGCATAACCCCAGCCAAGATTTCTTGGAGAGAGAGAGCCAATGAATTTCCAGTCCAACAAGCTGCGTGACGCTGTTGTCGTCGCGCTGATCGCGGGTGCGGCCACGTCCGTAACCGCCCAGGCGCAGGAAGCGACCAACCTGGATCGCATTTCGGTGACCGGTTCGCGCATCAAGAGCACCGACATCGAAACCTCGCAGCCGGTCCTGAGCCTGACCCGCGCCGACATCGAAAAGCAGGGTGTGACCTCGGTTGCCGATATCCTGCAGCGCGTCGCCGCCAACGGTGCCGCACTGAACCGCACCTTCAACAACGGTGGTGACGGTTCGGCCGGCGTCAGCCTGCGCAACCTCGGCGCCGAGCGCACCCTGGTGCTGGTCAACGGGCGTCGCTGGACCACCGGTCTGGACGGCAGCGTCGACCTGAACACCATCCCGACCGCGATGATCGAGCGCATCGACGTCCTGAAGGACGGCGCTTCGACCATCTACGGTTCGGATGCCATCGCCGGCGTGGTGAACATCATCACCAAGCAGAACTTCGACGGCGCCGAGGCAAACTTCTACAAGGGCCAGTACAGCCAGGGCGACGGCGAGCGTGAGGCCTATGACTTCACCATCGGCACCACCACCGACCGTGCGTCGCTGGTGCTGGGCGCGTCCTATGTGAACGAGAAGGAAGTCATGGCCGGCGATCGCAAGATCTCCGCTGGCGGCCCGCCGTTCTTCAGCGGCCAGAGCGGCACCGGCATCCCGGGTTCCTACGTCCGCAATGACCAGCGCTACGTCATCATCAATGGCGTGGAAACCCCGTTCGTCAGCAACGTGCACGGCTACAACACCGCGCCGGACAACTACCTGCTGACCCCGAACGAGCGCACCTCGCTGTTCGCTGTGGGTTCGTACAACATCACGGACAACGTCTCCTTCCGCACCGAGGCGATGTACAACGAGCGCAAGTCCGAGCAGCTGCTGGCGGCCATGCCGGTGACGGGCATGACGCTGAGCGCGGACAGCATGTACAACCCGTACGGCGAAGAGCTGACCGGCGTGAACCGTCGTTTCAATGAAACCGGCGGCCGTTCGTTCAACCAGAACGTCAAGAACTGGCACTTCTACGGTGGCTTTGAAGGCTTCTTCGAGTTCGCCGACCGCAACTTCGACTGGGATGTCGGCTACCGCTACGACAAGACCGACCAGAACGACCTGACCTACGGCCTGTTCAACATCCAGCGTCTGGATGAGGCATACGGTCCGTCGGCGCTTCGTGACGGCCAGGCTGTCTGTCTCACCCCGGGCGGCGCCGTCATTCCGGGCTGCGCTCCGATCAATCCGCTGGGTGGCGAGGGTTCGATCTCGCAGGCGGCACTCGACTACACCTCGTTCACCGCGCACGATTCGGCCAGCCTGGTGTCGAAGAGCTACTACGCCAACATCTCCGGTGAGATCGTGCAGCTGCCGGCCGGTGCGCTGGGCTTCGCTGCTGGTTATGAGAACCGCAAGGAAAGCGGCCAGTTCGACCCCGACGCCTTCATCGCAGCGGGCCTGAGCACCGGCAACGGCGCTGCGCCGACCAAGGGTGCTTACGACCTGGACGAGTTCTACCTGGAACTGTCGATCCCGGTCCTGGCCGATCTGCCGGGCGCCCAGCTGCTGGACTTCAGCGTTGCCACCCGTTACTCGGACTACAGCAACTTCGGTAACACCACCAACAACAAGTTCGGTTTCCGCTGGAAGCCGATCGAAGACCTGATGGTGCGTGGTAACTATTCCGAAGGCTTCCGCGCTCCGAGCATCAACAACCTGTACCGCGGCGACACCGATTCGTTCGAGACCTATGCCGACCCGTGTGCCCGGGCCAACAACCCGACCGGCGCAGTGCTGGCGCAGTGTATCGCCCAGGGCGTTCCGGCGAACTTCGTCCAGCCGAACACCGATGGCGAGTCTGGCCCGCTGCAGACCGTCGAGCCGTTCACCTGGAAGTCGAACCCGGATCTGAAGCCGGAAACCTCGACCAGCAAGACGCTGGGCCTGGTGTGGAGCCCGAGCTTCGTCTCCGGCCTGAACGTGACCCTGGACTGGTGGCAGATCAAGATCGAAGACGCCATCACCCGTCCGGCGATCGGCGACATCATGGATCGTTGCTACGGTGGTACCGCGCAGCAGCAGGCAGCCTACTGCGGTCTGATCACGCGTGACCCGAACTACGGCACCATCAACGAGCGCTACACCATCACCAACGTCGACATGCCGCTGATGAACCTGGCGTCGTACAAGGTGGAAGGCTGGGATCTGGGCGTGCTGTACAAGCTGCCGGAAACCTCGTTCGGCCAGTTCACCGTCAGCCTGGACGGCACCTACCTGAGCAAGTGGGAGACCAAGTCGACCGAAGATGCTCCGGTTGATGGCCGTCAGGGCCGCTATCTGGACCAGGATCCGTACTGGCGCGTCCGTTCCAACCTGTACGTCGACTGGTCCTACGGTGACTTCGGTGTCAACTACGGCCTGCGCTACAAGTCGGGCATGACCGAAGACTGCCTGCTGGGCGCATCCACCCGTGCCTACTGCTCGGATCCGGAAGGTCGCAAGAACCACATTGGTGCCACCACGTACCACGACATCCAGGTGCGCTACAACACCCCGTGGAAGGGCACCATCATGCTGGGCCTGAACAACGCGTGGGACAAGGATCCGCCGGTCTCGTACGCAGTGTCCTACAACATGTTCGACCCGCAGTACGACCTGCCGGGCCGCTACATGTACATGCAGTACAAGCAGAAGTTCTGATCGGTTGATCGATCGATGACTGCAGCAACGGCCCCGCAAGGGGCCGTTGTTCTTTCTGCACTGCCGGCGCGTACCACCCTGCGCCGGCAACAAAAAAGCCGCGATCAGGTCGCGGCTTTTTCGTGGGCAACGGAAACCGTCAGCCGTTCGGAATGAGCGTCTCGATCAGGTGTTCGACATAGGCCTCGAAATCCTCCCGCGCCTGCTTCGGCTGCTGCAGCTGCAGCGACAGCTGCAGGAAGCCCACATAGGCCGCATAGGCCAGGCGCGCACGATGACGTGCGTCGGTGGAGCTCAGGCCTGCCTGACGGAACGAGGCGATCAGGTAATCGAGGCGACGCTGCGAAACGCGGTCGATCACCGGCCGCACCATCGGATGGTCCAGCGCCTTCAGCAGCTCGCTGTAGATGATGTGCGGCTGCACTTCGTGCGCCACCATCTGGAACAGCTGACGCAGGCGCGCGCGCGGATCCGGCACGTCTTCCAGGCTGCCGAACACCTGCTCCTGCTCGAACAGCTCCCACCGCTCCAACGCCGCCTGCAGCAGGGCGTCGCGCGAGGGGAAATGCCAGTAGAAGCTGCCCTTGGTGACGCCGAGGCGCCGCGCCAGCGGTTCCACCGCGACGGCACCCACGCCTTGTTCAGCAATCAGATCGAGGGCCGCCTGGGCCCAGTCTTCGGCGCTCAGGCGGCTGTTGCGGCCGGCGCGCGGTTCGCCGGCAGAAGCGTCAGGTTGATTCATGGAGTGATTTAACCATACGGCGGGGTTCGTTGCAGTACGCGGATGCAGCCGAAGGGCTCCGCTGTGCAGACCGGCCACCTGACGCGCCGCACCATACCATGCAGTATTGACATCCCCCGCAACCGATCCATACTAGCAAGTATGGTTACTTCCCCCACTCCCGTTGCGTTCCACGACCTGCGTCTGGAAGCCGCGCACGGCACACGGCTGGCCGCCACGGCCAGCGATCACGGCCGCCGCGGCCGGGTGCTGTTCGCCCACGGTTTCGGGCAGACCCGGCATGCCTGGAACGCCACGGCCCGCGCGCTGTCTGCTGCCGGCCTGCAGACGCTGGCCTACGACGCCCGCGGTCACGGCGATTCGGACTGGAATGCCGCCGACCTGCCCTATCACGGCGAGCAGTTTGCCGACGACCTGATCGTGCTGGCCGGCGAACAGCCGCGCCCGCCGGTGCTGGTCGCCGCCTCGATGGGCGGCCTGTTCGGCCTGCTGGCCGAATCGCGCTGGCCGGGCCTGTTCTCGGCGATGGTGCTGGTGGACATCACCCCGCGCTGGGATACCGCGGGTGTGGAGCGCATCCTCGCCTTCATGACCGCCCATCCCGATGGCTTCGCCTCGCTGGCCCAGGCCGCCGACGTGATTTCCGCCTACATGCCGCACCGGCCTCGCAAATCCGAGCAGTCCCTGCGCGCGCTGCTGCGCGAGGATGGTCACGGCCGCTGGCGCTGGCACTGGGATCCGCGCCTGGTCGCCGAGCTGGCCCGCGACAGCGAGCAGCACCAGGATGCGCTGGCTGATGCCGCGCGGCAGGTGAAGTGCCCGATGCTGCTGGTCAGTGGAGGTCGCAGTGACCTGGTCACGCCGCAGACCGTGGCCGAATTCCTGGCGCTGGCCCCGCACGCGCGCCACGTGCAGTTGCCGCAGGCCACGCACATGGTCGCCGGCGACGACAACGACGCCTTTACCGCTACTGTGTTGGACTATCTGGACGTGTTGCCTGCGGTGGACGCCGCAGCTTCGTCCGTCACAAACGAGCACGTCACCGGAGCACGCTCATGAGCATCGTTCTTCCCTTCCTTGCCCTGCTGCTGGCAGGCGCATTCGCCGCCTACCACCGCATGCGGCTGGTCACCTGGACGCTGATCAGCGCCGCGCTGCTGGTCGCCTGCTGGTTCATCCCCTACGTCAACCAGACCGCCACGATCGCCGCCGCCGCCGTGCTGGCCGTGATCGCCGTACCGCTGCTGCTGCCGTTCATCCGCAAGCCGCTGCTGACCGGTCCGATGATGAAGGTGTTCCGCAAGGTGCTGCCGCCGCTGTCGCAGACCGAGCGCATCGCACTGGAAACCGGCTCGGTCGGTTTTGAAGGCGAGCTGTTCACCGGCGATCCGGACTGGAACATCCTGCTCAACTATCCCAAGCCGCAGTTGACCGCCGAGGAGCAGGCCTTCCTCGATGGCCCGGTGGAAGAGCTGTGCCGGATGGTCAACGACTGGGAGATCACCCACGTCCACGCCGACCTGCCGCCGGAGCTGTGGGCCTTCATCAAGAAGAACAAGTTCTTCGGCATGATCATCCCGAAGGAATACGGCGGCCTGGGCTTCTCCGCGCTGGCCCACCACAAGGTGATCCAGAAGCTGGCCTCGGTATCCTCGGTGGTCAGCTCGACCGTCGGCGTGCCGAACTCGCTGGGTCCGGGCGAACTGCTGGTGCATTACGGCACCCAGGAGCAGAAGGACCAGTACCTGCCGCGTCTGGCCGACGGTCGTGAAGTGCCCTGCTTCGGCCTGACCGGCCCGTTTGCCGGCTCCGACGCCACATCGATTCCCGACTACGGCATCGTCTGCCGGGGCGAATGGAATGGCGAGCAGGTGCTGGGCGTCAGGCTGACGTTCGACAAGCGTTACATCACCCTGGCTCCGGTCGCATCGCTGATCGGTCTGGCCTTCCGCATGTACGACCCGGATGGCCTGATCGGCGAGACCCGCGACATCGGCATCACTCTGGGCCTGCTGCCGCGCGATACCGCCGGCGTCGAGATCGGCCGCCGCCACTTCCCGCTGAACTCGACCTTCCAGAACGGCCCGATCCGCGGCAAGGACGTGTTCATCCCGCTGACCCAGCTCATCGGCGGCGCTGCCATGGCCGGCAAGGGCTGGAACATGCTCAACGAATGCCTGGCCGTGGGCCGTTCGATCACGCTGCCGTCCACCGCCAGCGGTGGCGCCAAGGCCGGCGCTGCGGTGACCGGCGCCTACGCGCGCATCCGCAAGCAGTTCGGCCTGTCGGTCGGCCGCTTTGAAGGCGTGGAGGAAGCACTGGCCCGTATCGGCGGCAAGGCCTACAAGATCAGCGCGCTGTCGCAGGCCACGGCTGCCGCCGTCGACCGCGGCGACGTGCCATCGGTACCGTCGGCGATCGCCAAGTACCACTGCACCAGCATGAGCCGCGAGGTGATCTCGGACGTGATGGATGTCATCGGCGGCAAGGGCATCATCCTCGGCCCGCGCAACTTCGCCGGCCGCAGCTGGCAGGCTGCGCCGATCGCGATCACCGTGGAAGGCGCCAACATCATGACCCGCAGCCTGCTGATCTTCGGCCAGGGTGCGATTCTCTGCCACCCGTGGGTGCTGAAGGAGATGAAGGCTGCACAGGATCCGGATACCCGTGCCGGCCTGCAGGAATTCGACCGCAGCCTGTTCGGCCACATCCGCTACGGCATTTCCAACGCCGTGCGCTCGTTCTGGTTCGGCCTGACCGGCGCCCGCTTCGGTGCCGCCCCGGGCGATGCCTACACCCGCCGTTACTTCCGCAAGCTGGACCGCTATTCGGCCAATCTGGCGCTGATGGCCGACATCTCGATGATGACGCTCGGCGGCAAGCTGAAGTTCAAGGAATCGCTGTCCGGCCGCCTGGGCGATGTGCTGAGCCACATCTACATGACCAGCGCCATGCTCAAGCGCTACCACGATGAGGGCGCACCGCAGGCCGACCAGCCGCTGCTGGCTTGGGCCTTCCATGACAGCGTGCACAAGATCGAAGAATCGCTGTCGGCCGCCCTGCGCAACTTCCCGATCCGTCCGATCGGCTGGCTGATGTGGGCACTGATCTTCCCGCTGGGCCGCCGCGCCGAAGCACCGGGTGATCGCCTGAGCCGTCGCGTCGCCGCTCTGCTGATGGCGCCGAACGAAGCGCGCGACCGCCTGGCACAGGGTGTGTTCCTGACCCCGTGCGAGAACAACCCGGGCGGCCGCATCAACAGCTATCTGGCCAAGGCCATCATGGCCGAGCCGGTGGAGCGCAAGTTCCTGAAGGCGCTGAAGAGCAAGGGCATCGAGGCGCTGGACTTCCAGAGCCAGCTGGACGAAGCCGTGGCCGAAGGCGTGATCACCCAGGACGAGCGCACGCTGCTGGAAGAGCTGCGCACGCTGACCCTGGACACCATCACCGTGGACGACTTCGACACCCACGAACTGCGCGCGGCCAGCTACTACGACCGCCAGCACAAGGACCCGCACTCGCAGGCCGCCTGATCGCCCGCGACACGCGTTGCCTCGACGGCGGGCCTCGGCCCGCCGTCGCTTTATCCGCCCAACGGAATCCCACCATGTCCACGCCCCTGCTCTCGCTCTACAACCGCCTGCAGCGCTGGCCTGCCGGCACCTGGCTGTTCTCGCGCGCGGTGTGCTTCAAGGCGCCCTACTTCGCCAGCATCGCGCCGCGCATCACCCGCCTGGAAAACGGCCGCTGCGAAGGTACGCTGGTGGACCGGCGCAGGGTGCGCAACCACATCGGCACGGTGCACGCGATCGCGATGTGCAATCTGGCCGAACTGACGGCCGGGCTGATGGTTGATGCATCACTGCCGAAGGGCATGCGCTGGATCCCCAAGGGCATGCAGGTGCAGTACCTGGCCAAGGCACGCGGCACGCTGCAGGCGGTGGCACTGCCGGCGCAGCCGATCGTGGTCGCGGCCCAGGGCTATGCGCTGCCGGTGACGGTGAGCGTGCGCGACCGTGCAGGGACCGAAGTGTTCAGCGCCGTCATCGACATGTGGATGTCGCCGGCCAAGTGAGGTTCCGGCCAACGGCGCAGCCCCTCGTGGGTTGGTCGCGGCATGCGGTTATCGGTTGAGCCGGATGGGTCGAGCCAGGCGGGGACGCCGTGAACCCATCCCTGGGGGCTTAGCCGCGCCATCCATGGCGCGGATACCCCGCCCGGCCCGACCCATCCGGCCTCTGACAGATCTGTGCGGCGTCCAACCCACGCAGAAGAAAAAAGAAGAGCAGAAGCAAAAGCAGCCCGTCGGCCGCTTTTGCTGTTGGTGTTGCTGTTTGCTCTTTTTTTTCTTCTCCGTGGGCTGGACGCCCGCGGAAACTGTCAGGGGCCGGGCGGGTTGGGTTCGCGGGGGTGTCCGCGGCATGGATGCCGCGGCCAAGCCTACAGG
>NZ_JBRRCG010000027.1:0-30514 GCF_056757995.1 Stenotrophomonas sp. STEN147 | reverse complement strand
GTTGTTTAAACGCGCCCGGCCCGGCCGGGGGGTCGTTGCCCGGGGCGCGGGCGGGGCTGGCCCCGGCGCTACCGATGGGCGTGCCTACCACCGCGGTGGGCGCGGACCGTTGGTCCGCACGCCTTCGCCTGCATTCACAATTTGCTACACCGGCCCCGCTAGGCTGGTTTTCCACCGGATGCGGACGGGTGACAAACCCGGCAACTTTCGGCACTGTCGTGATGTCTGAACACCACGCAGTCTCCCCCTTGGCAAGGCGCCTTCGAGCACGTTCATGAAATTCAAAGCCCCCGCATTCCTGATGGCCCTGGCGCTGGTGGCGCCGCTGGCGCTGTCGGCCAAGGCCGATTCGCCGGCGCTGCCGGCTGCGGCGACCGCCGATCAGGTGACCACCTCCAAGCTGGTGTACGGCCTGTTGTCCGACAGCCGGTACGCCTACCGTCCGCGTGCGCTCGATGAAGCCACCTCCAAGGATGTGTTCAAGCGTTACCTGGAGACCCTGGACGGCGGCAAGCAGTACTTCACCCAGGCCGATGTGGCGCGCTTCGCACCCTTCGAGGCGAACATCGCCAATGCCATCCGTGGCGGTGAACTTGAGCCGGCCTTCCAGGTCTTCGCGGTGTACAAGCAGCGCGTCGGCGAGCGCGTGGCCTACGCACGCAAGCTGCTCAGGCAGGAGCCGGACTTCACCACCGACGAGCGCTTTGAGTACGACCGCAAGAAGGTGCCGTGGGCGGCCAGCAATGCCGAGCTGGATGAACTGTGGCGCAAGTCGGTCAAGAATGACTGGCTGCGCCTGAAGCTGGCCGGCAAGAAGCCGGACGACATCCGCAAGACGCTGGACAAGCGCTACGCGACGCTGGAGAAGTCGGTCAACGAGCTGAAGGGCGAGGATGTCTTCCAGTTCTTCCTCAACGCCTACACCAGTGCGGTCGATCCGCACACCGACTACTTCACTCCGCGTACCGCCGAGAACTTCAACCAGGCGATGTCGCTGTCGCTGGAAGGCATCGGTGCGCAGCTGCAGCGCCAGGATGACATGGTGGTGATCCGCGAGATCATCGCCGGCGGACCGGCCTCCGTGGATGGCACCCTGAAGCCGGGTGACCGCATCGTCGGTGTCGGCCAGGGCAAGTCGGGCGTGGTCGAGGATGTGATCGGCTGGCGCATCGACGACGTCGTGGCCAAGATCCGCGGTGCCAAGGATACCCAGGTCAAGCTGGAGTTCATCCCGGCCGAGGAGGGCGCCGATGGCAAGCATCACACCCTGGTCCTGACCCGGCAGAAGGTGCGCCTGGCCGAGCAGGCCGCCAAGGGTGAGACCATGACCATTCCGGCCGCCAACGGCGAGCCGGCGCGGAAGATCGGCGTGATCAAGCTGCCGACCTTCTACCAGGACTTCGAGGGCCGCCGCCGCAATGCCGCCGATTACGCGTCGGCCACCCGCGATGTGGCCAAGCTGCTGGCGGGCTTCAAGAACGACAAGCTCGACGGCGTGGTGCTGGACCTGCGCAACAACGGTGGCGGCTCGCTGGACGAGGCGATCGAACTGACCGGGCTGTTCATCGAACAGGGCCCCGTGGTGCAGGTGCGTGAATCGGGCGGCCGCATCACCGTCAACAGCGACCGCAATCAGGGTGTGGCATGGGACGGCCCGCTGGCCGTGCTGGTCAACCGTGGTTCGGCCTCGGCGTCGGAAATCTTCGCCGGTGCCATCCAGGACTACGGCCGCGGCCTGGTGATCGGCGAGACCACCTTCGGCAAGGGCACCGTGCAGAACATCGTCGACCTTGACCGCTGGCCGAGCGGCGAAACGCAGCGCTTCGGCCAGGTCAAGCTGACCATCGCCCAGTTCTTCCGCATCAGCGGCAGCAGCACCCAGCACAAGGGCGTGGTGCCGGACCTGGCGTTCCCCGCCAGCGTCGATGCCACCGAGTTCGGCGAAAGCACCTACGACAATGCCCTGCCGTGGACCCGCATCGCCGCGGTGCCGCATACGCAGTACGGCAACTTCGCGCCGCTGCTGCCGAAGCTGGAAACCCGCCACGAGGCACGCATCGCCACCGACAAGGAATTCGTGTGGTGGAACGAGGATGTCGAGCAGTTCCGTGCCGAAGCGGCGAAGAAGTATGTCTCGCTCAATGAGGCGACGCGTCGTGCCGAGCGGGAACGCCAGGACACCCAGCGCAAGGAGCGCCAGATCATGCGCAAGGAGCTGGGCCTGGCCCTGGATCCGTTGGCCGATGACAGCAGCGATGACGGCCTGACCGGCAACGAGCGCGATATCGTCAAGGATGCCGCCCGTGAGAAGGCCGCCGAGAAGCGACCGGACCCGCTGCTGCGTGAATCCGCTGCGATCCTGGCCGATGCGGTGAATCTGCTGGCCAATGATCGCCCGCTGTCGGCGCAGGTGCTGCCGCAGTCCACCGGGGCCGGTCGCTGGGCCGACTGAGCCACGCGTGACATGAAGTACCCCACGGGGCCGGCAATGCCGGCCCCGTCTGCGTTCACGGGCAGCGCCGGGTCATGCCCGGCGAGCGCAGCGGTTGGCGGACGCTGTCGGGCCCTGCGCGGCGCTGCCGGTGCATGAACCGGGAGCAACAGCGTGCGCCGCCAGCGGTGCTGTCGACCTGCCGCACACGGGGGCGGGACTACCCTTGCAGCTACCTTTCTCGCAGGAGTTCCCATGCGGGTCTCCCCTCTGTGCAGCGTTGCCGTGGGTATTGCCAGTGCCCTGATCCTGTCGGCCTGCGGTGGCCGCGCCGCCGACAGCACCGTGCTGCGCGAGTCCTTCGATTCCGGCGACACCTTCTCCCGGACGGTCGACAGCCGCCCGGTCGATGCCTGTGAAGCGGCGCGACGGGCCCTGCTCAGCCAGGGCTATGCGATCGCCCGCGTCGATGACGCGCAGGTGGAGGGGAGCAAGAACTTCCAGCCACGCGAGGACGATCACGAGCAGCTGGTACTCCGCATCTCCTGCGCGCCGCGCGGCGGCCAGTCGCTGGTGTTCGTCAGCGCGGTGCAGGACCGCTATGCGTTGAAGAAGAGCCCGACCTCGGCCAGCGTGGGCGTGGGCGCGCTGGGTTCGGTATCGCTGCCGTTCGGCAGCAATGACGATTCCCTGGTGAAGGTCGCCAGCAGCACCATCACCGATGCCGACTTCTACCGCCGGTTCTTCCAGCGCCTGCAGCAGTACCTGCCGGCCGCCCCCGGTGAGGCGCCGCCGGTTCCGGAACGGTTGCCTGCTCCCCCCGTATCGGAGCCGGCGGCGGCGACGGATCAGGGTTGAGCGTGCGGCGTGGGCTGATGGTCATGGCCCTGCTGCTGGCTTCGCCGGCAGGCAGCGCGGCGGCGGCCGCGGACTGCACGCAGGGCCTGCTGCAGCGGCTGGGCTGGCGGTTTGAAGTGGCTGCGGTCAGTGCGCCGCAGATCCAGGGTGGCCCGGTGTGCACCCGGGCATCGCTGGCCGAGGCGCAGGCCGCGGGTGATCTGCGTGTGCGATGGCCGCAGACGCTGGACGGGGCGCAGCGCGAGGCGCTGCTGCAGCAACTGCTGGAGGATCCTGCCACGGTCTGTGCCTATGCCTTCGAACTGGGCGCGGCGACCCGGCGGGCCGCCACGTCGTTGCAGGGCAACCCGCAGTTCCGCTTCTCCGGCGCACAGCTGGGCTGGATCGGCTTCGGGATGCAGGGCGCACGGGCGCAGGGGTGGCAACGCGTGCGCAGCTTCGGCCGCGGCTACGTTCCCGTGGATGGCAACAGCCGCGCGCTGCAGGCGTTCTACGGCGGTGCGGTGCGTGCCGAATGCGGTGTCGGCCGCCAGGTCGCGCAGCTGGCAACGCAGCGTGAGCTGTATGGCGATGCTGCGTTCGACGCGGAGTTCACCGCAGGCGAACTGTCGATCGGCACCTTCATCGCGCTGCACGGCACCGACAGTGTTCTGCTCGGTGCGCATGCGGGCGACTTCCTTGCCGATGGCAAGGCCGTGCGCACCTCGGCAAGGGGACGTCAGGCCTTCGCGGGCGTGCCCGGCTTCATCGAACACGTGTACGACAAGAGCACGCTGGACGATCTGAGCAACCAGGCCGAGAACTTCGTCGTGGTCGACGTCGGGCCGGACGCAGCGCAGGCGCTTGCCGGCCACGGAGGCCTGGCCTGGTACGACCAGCGCAACGCCGAGCTGTGGCAGCTGGCGCAGGGGCTGCCGCGGGTGGGGCGGCGCTATTTCGAGCGCCTCCTGTTCGAACGCGACCCCGGACTGCGGGCGCGCCTTCCAGCGCGCTACCACGCCCGCCTGGCACGCATGGACCAGGTGCTGGACGATCCGTTCTACCAGCAGTTCGTGATCTACGTGCATCCGCGCGGTATACGTCCCATCGGCTACCACATCGCCCGGCTGCTCGACCGCAATCCACGGACGCCGTTTTCGATCGACCTGGCGGTGCACAATCTGCATACCACGCTCTACCGGCGTTGGCGCGAGGCGCAGCTGCGCCACTGTGCGTCAACCGGCAGGCCAGGCAGCCTGACCCTAGACCCCAACTGAAGGTGAAACAATGGATATTGCAATGATCGGCCTTGGCCGCATGGGCGCCAACATGGCCCAGCGCCTGCATCGCGGCGGCCACCGCGTGGTCGGCTACGACCCGGGCGAAGGCGCCCGCCAGCGCGCCGCGGAGGCCGGCATCGAAGTGGTCGATTCGCTGGCCGCCGCGGTTGCCGCGCTGCCGGTGCCGCGCGTGCTGTGGTTGATGGTGCCGGCGGGCGAAACGGTCGACCAGACGCTCGGCCAGCTGACCCCGCACCTGGCCGAGGGTGACATCGTCATTGACGGCGGAAACTCCAATTACCAGGACTCGATCCGCCGCGCCAAGGCGCTGGCCGAGGACGACCTGGGCTACGTCGACTGCGGCACCAGCGGCGGCATCTGGGGCCTGCAGGAGGGCTACAGCCTGATGGTCGGCGGTGAGGCGAAGGTGGTGGAGCAGGTTGCGCCGCTGCTGCGCACACTGGCGCCGGCGGAGGATCGGGGCTGGGCACGCGTCGGTCCTCCCGGTGCGGGCCATTTCACCAAGATGGTCCACAACGGCATCGAGTACGGAATGATGCAGGCCTACGCCGAAGGCTTCGCACTGATGGAACGCAAGCAGGACATGGAGCTGGACCTGGCGCAGGTTGCCGAGGTCTGGCGCCATGGCAGCGTGGTGCGTTCGTGGTTGCTGGACCTGAGTGCCGAGGCGCTCAAGCGCAATCCGTCGCTGGATGGCATTGCCCCCTACGTGGAGGATTCCGGTGAAGGCCGCTGGACCGTGGCCGAAGCGATCGCGCTGGATGTGCCGGCGCCGGTGATCACGCTCTCGCTGCTGGAACGCCTGCGGTCGCGCGAGTCGAATTCGTTCACTGACCGCCTGCTGGCGGCGATGCGCAACGAGTTCGGCGGGCATGCGATCAAGAAGTCGTAAGCGCCAGGACCGGAGCCCTTCGGCGCTGCCGTGGGGTTCCGGGCCGCGGACCGCGATCAGTTCAGTGCGATGCGCCGGGCCTCGCAAGCGCTGTCCCTGCCAGCCTGCAGCAAGCGCATTACCTGCAGCGCCTGCAATGGGCTGACCGTGGGTTCACCGTCACCCTGCATCGCCGCAGCGAACTGGGCGTACAGGCGGCGATAGTCGCCCGGCAGGTTGTCGACCGTGCTGCGTTGCACGTTGTCCTCGGCATCGCAGTACACCCGCTCGCCGTGACGCGGGTCGATGCCCCAGCCCGGCGCGCCCGGCGCAACGCCGCGGCGCAGCTGTGCTTCCTGTACGTCCAGGCCCTGCTTGATCCAGCTGGCGCGGCTGCCGTGCACGGCGAACCGGGGCGTCGGTGCCGCCACCAGCGAACCGGCATGGAGGATCGCGCGGTGCCTCGGGTAATGCAGCACCGCATGGAAGTAATCGATGCCGCTGCCGCCTTCGCGCTGCACCGCCAGGTCCGCGTCGATCGCCTGCGGCCAGCCGAACAGCACCACCATCTGATCCAGCAGATGCGGTGCAAGGTCATACCACAGGCCACTGCCAGGCCCCTCCTGCTCCCGCCAGCGCTCGCGCACGTGCGGGCGGTAGCGATCGAAATGCGCATGGCATTCGGCGACTTCGCCGAGCGCACCTTCGGCCAGCAAGGCCTGCAGCGTCAGGAAATCGGCGTCGAAACGGCGATTCTGGAACACCGTGACGATGCGGTCTGCATCGCGCGCCGCCGCCAGCACGGCTTCGGCTTCGGCCACGTCCAGTGCGAAGGGTTTGTCCACCAGCACATGCTTGCCTGCGGCCAGCGCTGCCATCGCCAATGGTGCGTGCTGGTCATTCGGCGTGGCAATCACCACCGCGTCCACCGCCGGATCGTCGAATACGTCCTGCGGTGCCGCGCGCACGTGTACATCGCTGAACGTGCGCAGCAGCAGGTCGCGCTGCGAACTGACCACGCTGTGCAGGGTCATTCCCGGGGTGTGCTGGATCAGCGGCGCGTGGAAAACGCGGCCGGCAAGGCCGTAACCGATCAGGGCCAGTTGCAGGTCAGGGCGCATGGCAGTGCTCCGCGCAGATCAGGCATGCAGGGTAAACGACGGGGGCCAGGATCCAAAGCTGAACGGTTGCGTTGGAAACCGGCGCGATTCACGGCGGCGTGACCGTAGCGCCACGCCTGCTGCACGGCGCTGCGGCCACACTGGCCCCACATTCCGCAGGAGGTAACACACGATGAACAACCCGACCCGTACGCTGATTGCTTCGGCCCTCACCCTGGGCCTGGCGCTGTCCTCCTCGGCTGCATTCGCCAAGGATCCGTCAGCCAAGAGTCCGCCTGCCACCGACCATTCGGCGATGACCCACGCCGATCGCCACGACTCCAACGAGCCGGTGACCGACACCTGGATCACCACCAAGGTGAAGGCCGACCTGCTGGCCAGCAGCAATGTGCCGGGCACCGAGGTCAAGGTGGAAACCGTGAATGGCGTCGTCAGCCTCAGTGGCACGGTGGCGACCCAGGCCGAGCATGACAAGGCCGTCACCACGGCCAAGGGCATCAAGGGCGTCACCCGCGTTGATGCCAGCGCGCTGAAGGTCAACGCGGCCGCCAAGCGCTGATCCCGTGCGCCGCCCCGCCGGGGGCGGCGCAGTACAGCTGCATGACGGTGGAGCCGGGCCAGCCCCGGCTCCACCCATGGTGTTTTCTGGAGCGTTCAGCTGCCGGGGGCCAGACGTTCCAGAGGTGTGACCGCCTGCGCTATATTGCCGGTTCCGCCGCAGCTGGGCCTGTCCGGGCCCATCCCTCTGCGGCCGTGCTGATGAGGAACTATGGCGCTGGTGTTCAGTGACGACATCTGGGATCGCTGGCGATTGCCGGCCTTGGCGCTGGCCGCCGCCGCGATCATCGTCGTGCCGTGGTTGACCCAGCGCAAGCTTCAGCGTGAGAACGAAGAAGCCATGGCCTGGGTGACGCATACACAGGCGGTTGGCGTGGCGCTGCAACAGTTGCAGGCCGATGTGCGCGATGTCGAGTCGGCGGCGTTGACGCTGTCCAAGGGCGTGGACGCGCCCGGCCTGCGCGAGCGCATGGCCAAGGCCAACGAGATTCCCGGCCGACTCGCAGAGCTGGGCCGGATGACACGCGATAACCCCGAGCAGCTGATCCGCATCGGTCGCATCGAGTCCATGCTGGAAGGGCGGCTGGCGGTGGCGCGTGCGCTGGCCAAGGCCGAACCGAACAGTGACCAGCGCGCGCTGGTACAGGACCTGAGTACCCGTTACCCGATCCGCAGCCTGGTTGAAGAGCTGCAGAACAGCGAGCGGGCGCTGCTGGCCGAGCGGGCCGAACAGGCTGCGCGGCAGCGCAGGCAGACCGAATTCGTCTCGTGGAGCTCGCTGGTGGTACAGCTGGCGCTGCTCGGCCTGGTGCTCTGGCTGCTGCAGCGGCAGATCGGTCGACGCCTGCAGGCCGAGCGGCAGTCGCTGCGCTCGGCCGCGCGCGCCGCGTCAGTACTGCAGACCGTGCGCGAGCCGATCGTGCTGCTCGACCGCGAGCTGCGCGTGCAGCTGCACAATCCGGCCTTTGCCGAGTTGTACGGCCTGCAGGACGAACGTGCCGATGGCCTGCTGCTGGATGACGTCGGCGACGGCGCCTGGCGGGACGCCGTCGTGCGCCAGCGCCTGATCGATGTGCTGCTGCGCGGGCGCGAGCTGTGGGACTTCGAGCACGAACAGCGCACCTCCGAGGGCGTGGTGCGCTACATGCTGCTCAACGCCCGGCGCATGCCGCTGCCGGATACCGACGATGAAGTGGTGCTGCTGACCGTCAGCGATGTCACCGTGCAGCGCGCCGTGCAGTCGCGTGTGGAGGAACTGAACCGCCAGCTGGAAGGCAAGGTGGCGCAGGTCTCGGAAGTCAATCGCGAGCTGGAAGCATTCAGCTACTCGGTGTCGCATGACCTGCGCGCGCCGCTGCGCCACGTTGCCGGCTTCTCCGACAAGCTGTCGCGCCATCTGGGCGAGAGCGCCGACGAGAAGAGCCTGCATTACCTTGGGGTGATCTCCAGCTCGGCGCGGCGCATGGCGACCCTGATCGACGATCTGCTGGTCTACTCGCGGCTGGGGCGCGCAGCGATGCGCCAGCAGACAGTGGACATGCAGTCGCTGGTGTCCGATACCCGTGCGATGCTCGATTCCAACCTGCAGGCCGAGGCTGAAAGCAGTGGCCAGGTCCATCACGTCGAATGGAACATCGCACCGCTGCCGATCGTGGTGGCCGATGAGAACATGATGCGCCAGGTGTGGCTGAACCTGCTCGGCAACGCGGTCAAGTATTCCAGCAACCGCGAACCGGCGAAGATCCGCGTGGACTACCAGCCGCAGCCCGATGGCGGCCATCAGTTCACGGTCAGCGACAATGGCGCAGGCTTTGACATGGCCTATGCCGGAAAGCTGTTCGGCGTGTTCCAGCGCCTGCACAAGGCCAGTGATTACCCCGGTACCGGCATCGGCCTGGCCAGCGTACGCCGCGTGCTGACCCGTCATGGAGGCCGGGTCTGGGCCGAAGCCGAGCCGGACGCCGGCGCAACCTTCCACTTCTACCTGCCTCCCGCGCTCGACGCGGACAAACAAGGTCCCTCCGCATGACGACTCTGCGCACCATCCTTCTCGCCGAAGACAGCCCGGCCGATGCCGAGATGGCGATCGACGCCCTGCAGGAAGCCCGTCTGGCCAATCCCATCGTGCACGTCGAGGACGGCGTGGAGGTCATGGACTACCTGCTGCGGCGCGGTACCTTCGCCGGCCGCGAGGAGGGCCTGCCGGCGGTGCTGCTGCTGGACATCAAGATGCCGCGCATGGACGGCCTGGAAGTGCTGCGGCAGATCCGTGAGCACGAGGAGCTCAAGCGCCTTCCCGTGGTGATCCTGTCGTCCTCGCGCGAGGAGAGCGATCTGGCCCGCAGCTGGGACATGGGCGTGAACGCCTACGTGGTCAAGCCGGTGGACGTGGACCAGTTCTTCGGTGCCGTGCAGACCCTGGGCAAGTTCTGGGCACTGATCAACCAGGCACCGGAACTCGAGTAAGCCCATGCCCCTGACCGGTCCCTCCCTCGGGGCACTGCGCATCCTGCTGGTGGAGGATTCGCCTGAAGACGCCGAGCTGATGTCCGAACAGATGCTGGATGCGGGCCTGGAAGCCCGCTTCGAGCGCGTTGAGAGCGAGGCGGAACTGCGCCAGGCGCTGGCCGCCTTCCAGCCGGATATCGTGCTGTCCGACCTGAGCATGCCTGGTTTCTCCGGCGACGATGCCTTGCGCATCGTGCGCGAGACGGCGCCGGATGTTCCCTTCATCTTCGTCTCGGGCACGATGGGTGAGGAGAATGCAGTGGCGGCGCTGCAGAAGGGCGCCAACGACTACATCATCAAGCACCAGCCGGCGCGCCTGCCGTCGGCGGTGGCCCGTGCGATCCGCGAGGCGCGCAGCGCGGTGGAGCGTTCGCGCGTGGAGACCGAGCTGATGCGCGCGCAACGGCTGGAAAGCCTTTCGCTGCTCGCCGCTGGCCTCAGCCACGACCTGCGCAACATCCTGCAGCCGCTGCTGATCATGCCGGACCTGCTGAAGGCGCGCACCGATGATCCGCAGCTGCACCACCTTGCGGATGTGATCGCCGAGTGCGGCCGCCGCGGTCATGAAATGGCGGAATCGATGTTGTCGTTCGTCCGTGGCTCGCGCAAGCCCAGCGAACGCGTACAGATCGACGGCCTGTTCGACGCGGTGGCGCTGCTGCTGCGCAGCAACGTACCCGATGCCGTGCGCCTGCACCTGCAGGTGGAGGATGAGGGCCTGGCGGTCGATGCGAACTACACCGAGCTGCAGCAGGTGCTGTTGAACCTGGCACTCAACGCGATCCAGGCGATGCCCAGCGGCGGCCGCCTGAGCCTGACCGCAAGCCATGCCGGCGAGCGCGACGGTGTGGACTGGATGCGCATCGCCGTGGCCGACGAAGGCATCGGCATGGATGCCGATACGCTCTCGCATCTGTTCAATCCCTTCTTCACCACCAAGGCGGACGGTACCGGCCTGGGCCTGATTTCCTGCAAGCGCATCGTCGAAGGTGCTGGCGGCAGCATCACGGTCACCAGCCAGCCCGGACAGGGCACCTGTTTCGAGCTGCGCCTGCCGATGCGTGACGCCATCGAGAGCGGCGAGCCGATCGAGCAGCTGGTGGCACTCGGCAGTGGCCAGTCGATCCTGGTGGTCGATGGCGAAGCCACGCGCCTGTCGCTGCTGGGCAACGCGCTGTCCAGCCAGGGATATCAGCTGCAGCTGGCTTCCGATGGCCCGGCGGCGTTGCGCTGGATGCAGCAGGAGGCGATGCCGGCGCTGGTGATCGCCGATGCCGGCTCCAAACTGCTGCCGGCCAGCCAGCTGCTGGGCGAAATGGCCGGACTGGGTTACCGGGGGCCGGCGCTGGTGCTGGAAGACGCGTCAGTGGACGTTCCGGCCGATGCATTCCCTGATGGCATCGAAGTGCATGTGCTGCGCAAGCCGTTGCAGATGCAGCAGGTGTTCCGCGCAGTGGCAGAGGCACTGGGCTGAATCTGCGTCGCCGGGCATGGCCCGGCGCTACCGGAAGCGGTGGCTGGCGCCGGGCCATGCCCGGCGTCATCGAAGGTGGTGGGTAGCGCCGGGCCATGCCCGGCGTCATCGAAGGCGGTAGGTAGCGCCGGGCCATGCCCGGCGTCATCGAAGGCGTTAGGTAGCGCCGGGCCATGCCCGGCGGCGGGTCAGGCCGGCCGTTCCGGGGCCTCCCACGGGAAGCGTGGCAGGCTGTCCACGGCCTGTTCCAGCCGCCGTGACCAGTTCTGGTGAATGTCCGCGTACAGGGGCGAGTCCGCGCCCAGCCGCAGCTGCTGGGCGATCCGCAGCTCGCCGTCGCGCAGCAATGCCAGATCGATCGGCAGCCCGACCGAGAGGTTGGAACGGATGGTCGAATCCAGCGACACGATCGCCGTGCGCGCGGCGTCCTCAAGGCGCGTGGCCGGGCTGAGGATGCGGTCGAGGATCGGCTTGCCATACTTGGACTCGCCGATCTGCAGGTAGGGGGTCTCCGGCGAGGCGGCGATGGCATTGCCCAGCGGGTAGATCATGTACAGGCCGGGGCGTTCGCCGGCGACCTGGCCGCCGAAGATCAGCGTGGCCTGGGTGTTGACGCCGTCATGGCCGTGCTCACTGTGGCCGCCGTGCACCTGGCTGTCCACCAGCAGGCGACCGACATAGGCCGCCGCTTCGAACAGATGGGTCATGTCGCGCAGGTTGGGCGTGCGCCGCTCGCCGGCGTCCCGGGTCAGGCGCGAGACCAGCAACTGTGTGGTGGCCAGGTTGCCAGCCGCCATCAACACGTAGGCCGCCTGGCCGGGATACTCGAACACGTGCAGCTTGCGGTGCACGCGCACATCGTCCAGCGAGGCATTGGTCCGGGTGTCGGCGGCGAAGACCAGGCCCTGGTCCACCTCGATTCCAACGCAATAGGTCATGTCGGTGCCCTATCATGTGCGTCCCGGATTGTAGGCAGGCCGCCGTGACGACGGCATGCCCACGCCCCCCAGACCCGTCACCTGAACCGCATGACCACCGTGCTCCTCAGCCTGGGCAGCAACGTCCAGCCCCGCCGCCATCTCCATGCCGCGGTGGCGGCCCTGCGCGAGCGTTTCGGCGCGTTGCAGGTGTCTCCGGCCTACCGCACGGCCGCGGTCGGCTTCGATGGCCCGGCCTTCCTCAACAATGGCGTGCTGATCCAGACCGATCTGCCGCTGCAGGCGCTGGATGATTGGCTGCACGCACTGGAAGACGCCCACGGTCGTGATCGCAGTGGTCCGCGCTTCTCCGACCGCACCCTGGACATCGACGTGGTGTTCTACGGCAACCACATCGTGGAAGGCCCGGGCCATCTGCGCATTCCGCGTCCCGAGCTGAAGCACGCCTTCGTGCTGAAGCCGCTGGCGGACATCGCGCCGGACTTCATCGACCCGGTCAGCGGCCTGGCCCTGGCCGCGCTGTGGCGCGCACACGCGCAGTTTGGCGAGGCATTCGAGGTGGTTGACCTGGAATGAGGGCCGCTGCGCTCGCCTACGTGGATCGGTAGCGCCGGGCCATGCCCGGCGGACTTCAACTCACCGTGCGTCCGCCATCCACGCGCAGGGTGTGGCCGGTGACGAAGCTGGCCTCGGCCACCAGCCAGTACACCGCCTCGGCGATCTCCTCGACCGTGCCGGTGCGTGCCAGCGGCGTGCGCGCCAGCAGGGCCTCGCGGGCGAAATCGTCCTTTCCCTGCTCGGGCCACAGGATCGCACCGGGGGCGACCGCATTGACCCGCACTTTCGGCGCCAGTTCCAGCGCCAGTGACCGGGTAGCCATCTCCAGCGCGGCCTTGGCCATGGTGTAGGCCACATGGTCACGCATCGGGTCGGTGCCGTGCAGATCGGTCAGATTGACGATGCAGCCCTGCTGGCGGCGCAGGTACGGCGCGGCCGCCTGTGACAGCAGCAGCGGCGCACGCGCATTGACCGCGTACAGTTCATCCATTGCTTCGGCCGTCACCTGGCCAAGCGGGGTGGGGAAGAAGTTGGACGCGTTGTTGACCAGCGCATCGAGGCGGCCGAAGTGGGCCACGGCCTGTTCGACCAGATCGGGCAGGGCGCCGGCATCGCGCAGGTCGGCCTGCAGGGCCAGCACACTGCCCGGACGGACGTTGTCCAGGTCGAAGGCGGCCTGCTGCAGCTCGGCGCTGGACGTGTTGGCATGCAGCACCACCGACCAGCCACAGGCGTGGAACTGGCGTGCGATGGCGGCGCCGATCCGGCGCGCGCTGCCGGTGATCAGGGCCACGGGGGCGGTGTCGCTCATCGAGGGTCCTCCAAGGCTCGGCTATCCTGTGCACCATTGTCACCGCATTCGAAGACGCCATGCAGCCTACCTTCCCTCTGCCCGATGCCGACGCCCTGGCCCACAGCGACCAGCTGGCCGCCGCACTGCGCGCTGAAATCCTCGCCCAGGGGGGCGCGATGCCGTTTTCCCGCTTCATGGAACTGTGCCTGTACGCACCCGGGTGGGGCTATTACAGCGCCGGTGCCAGCAAGTTCGGTGGCGGTGGCGACTTCACCACTGCGCCCGAGCTGGGCGGCCTGTTCGCCGGCAGCGTGGCCAATGCGCTGGCGCCGGTGTTCGCCCAGCTCGGTGCGCAGTCGCGAATGCTGGAGCTGGGCGGCGGCACCGGTGCCTTCGCCGAAGCCGTGCTGCTGCGGCTGGCCGAGCTGGATGCGGTGCCTTCGCGTTACGCCATCCTTGAACCCAGTGCCGACCTGCGCCAGCGCCAGCAGCAGCGCCTGCAGCAGGCGCTGCCGGCAGAGCTGGCCACGCGCGTGGACTGGATCGACCGTCCGTTCGAAGAGGACTGGGAAGGTGTGGTGTTCGCCAACGAGGTGATCGACGCACTTCCGACCCCGCGCTTCCTGATCAGGGACGGCGAGGTCTATGAGGAGACCGTGGAACTGGACGCGGAGGGCAACTTCATCCGCGGCGCGCAGCCGGCCGATATTCTGCTCAACGGCGCCGTGCGCCACATCGAGCGCTATCTCGAAAGGCCCTTCGCCGACGGATACCGCTCGGAGGTGCTGCCGCAGCTGCCGTACTGGCTGCAGGCAGTGGCGGGCGGCCTGCAACGTGGCGCGATGCTGTTCATCGACTACGGCTACAGCCGCAGCGAGTTCTACCAGCACGATCGCGACGACGGCACGGTGCGCGCCTTCTACCGCCACCACGTGCATAACGACGTGCATCGCTGGCCGGGCCTGCAGGACATCACGGCCTCGGTGGACTTCACCGCGATGGCCGAAGCGGGCCTGCACGGTGGCTTCGAGCTGGCGGGGTACTGCAGCCAGGCCAGCTTCCTGATCGGCAATGGCCTGGACCAGGTGCTGAGCCTGGCCGAAGAGCGTACCGATGAGGTGGGGCGCATCCAGCTGCGCGACCAGGTAAAGAAGCTGACCCTGCCGACCGGCATGGGCGAGCGCTTCCAGGCGATCGGCCTGCAGCGTGGAATCGACTTCGAGCCGGCGTTCGCGCTGGGCGATCTGAGCTGGCGCCTGTGAGCGCGACGGCGCGCATGATCAAGCCGCTGCGGCGGCCGCGGCTATGGACTGCGCTGTGGGTGCTGGCCGTGCTGTTCGTGATCGTGGTCTGCCTGATTCCGCCGCCACCGATTCCCGTGCCGGAGAACGGCGACAAGGTCGAGCATTTCCTGGCGTACTTCATTCTGTCCGGCAGTGCCGTGCAGCTATTCCGGCAAGGACGTCCGCTGCTGTGGGTCGGGCTGGGCCTGGTGCTGATGGGAATCGGGATCGAGTTCGCACAGGGGGCGCTGACACGCGACCGCATGGCCGACCCGATGGACGCCCTCGCCAACACGGTTGGCGTTCTTGCCGGATTGGGCCTCGCGCTGACCCCGCTGCGCGACCTCCTGCTGCGCTGGCGGGGCTGACACGCCTTCCCTGGTTGAAGTGGAGCCGGGCATGGCCGGCTCCACGGCCTCCGGTTACTTCTGCAGCGTCACTTCGTCCAGCACCCACATCGCCGGGCGGGTATCACCGGTGAAGTTGATGCACAGGTCGTCGGTGCCATGCGTGCCCTTCGGCAGCGTCGCACGCAGGCTCACGAAGCCATCGGCATCGGGCGTGGCCGGCAGCGGGACTTCGGCCAGCACCTTGCCCGTGCAGCTGCCCCGGCGGATCAGCATCTCGCCGTGCGCGCGCCTGGCCTTCTCGAAGCGACGGTTCGGCTCGTCATGCGCCAGCTGGAAGTAGTAGGGGATGCGACCGGCGCGCACCTCCACGCTGCCGATGCCGTCCAGCTGCGCCTGTGGCCAGCGCCAGCAGGGCTGGAAGATGTCCACGTTGAAGACCGCGCGTGCGCCCTCGCGCGGGCCATCGTCTTCCAGGCGCAGTACCAGGCCCTTGTTGCCAACGCAGCTGAGCAGTTCGTCGCTGCGGCGGGCGAGCAGCGATTGCGGAGTGAACGCGGCTACGGTGGGCTCTGCGGCCAGCATCCGGCCCTGGTAGAACGCTGCGGCCTGTACCGTGGCGGGCACCTTCGCGGTCAGCGGCTGCTGGTACAGCGGCGACTGCGCGGTCACCGGCTGGCCATCGGTGCTGTAGCGCACCTCGTAGCCCAGCGGGTTGGCCAGCGACACCGTCACCGTGCCTGCGGCGCGATCATCGTGGTACGCCACGCCCACTTCGAACGGCGTCTGTGCATAGGCCAGTCCCCATGCGCGGTAGCGCTGCAGCTGTGACGGCAGGCGTGCCAGGAAGTCGCGGAAGTCACGCTTCCCGGGCGGGCTCCAGCCGGTCTCGGCCAGCGCCGCCAGGCGTGGGAACAGGTTGTGCTGCAGCCGCGCATAGCTGCGGGTGTGCTCGGTGAACATGTTCGCCTGCAGGCCGAGGATGTGTCCGCGCTTGTCGGCGGGCAGTTCGTCCGGCACCGGCTCGAAGTTGTAGAGCTTGCCGAGGTTGACCTGCGTGGGGCGGCCCGGCGGTTCATTGGGCGAGGCGGTCTGCAGGTAGTCCAGGTACAGGTAGCCGACCGGCGACATGATCACGTCATGGCCGGCGCTGGCAGCGGCCAGGCCGCCTTCGGTACCGCGCCAGGACATCACCGTAGCCTGGGGGGGCAGCCCGCCCTCGAGAATTTCGTCCCAGCCGATCAGGCGCCGGTCGTGTTCCTCCAGGAATGTCTCCAGGCGCTTGATGATGTGGCTCTGCATGGCCATCTCATCCTTGATGCCCAGCTCGCGCATGCGCTGCTGCACCTGCTTTGAGGCGATCCATTGGTCCTTGACCGCCTCGTCGCCACCCACGTGCACGTACTTCGCCGGGAACAGTGCGATCACCTCCTCCAGCACGTTCTCGAGGAAGGTCACGGTGCTGTCTTCCACGTTGAAGAGGTTGGGGAACACGCCCCATTCGCTGATCGGCTTCAGCGGCGTGCTGATCGAGCCCAGCTCCGGATAGGCGGCGATCGCGGCCGTGGCATGGCCCGGCACGTCGATTTCCGGAATCACCTGGATATGCAGCTTGGCCGCGTAGGCAATCACCTCGCGGATCTGCTCCTGCGTGTAGAAACCGCAGTACGGGTACTCCTGCCTGGTCACCGGATCGATGCCGCCATCGCCGGCCGGCAGGCGGCAGCTGCCGACCTCGGTCAGCTTCGGGTAGCGCTTGATCTCCATGCGCCAGCCCTGGTCATCGGTCAGGTGCCAATGGAAGGTGTTGAGCTTGTGCGCGGACATCGCATCAAGCACGCGCTTGATCTCGTCCAGGCTCTGGAAATGCCGCGCCGAGTCGAGCATGAAGCCCCGCCACGGGAAACGCGGCGCATCCTGGATCTGCACGGCCGGCAGCGCGCCCTGGCTGCCGCCGGTGGCCAGCTGGGCCAGCGTGGTGGCGCCGTAGAACAGGCCCGTCTCGTTGCCGGCCTGCACCAGCACGCCCTCCGCGGTGCTCTCCAGCGTGTAGCTCTCGCCACTGTCGCGGAAGGTGGGAACGATCTGGAAGCGGATGCCGCCGGCCTTGGCCGCGGCCTTGCCGGTAGCCAGCGCCAGGCGCGGGCCGCCGCTGCGCGCCAGCAGGTCGGCGAATTGGGTGGCGACCCGCTGCGCGGCCTCGCCGTCTGCGTACAGCGCGGTCGTGGCGGACACAGTGATGCCACTGCCCTGGCCGGGCTGCACGCTGGCGGGGGCAGGAATCAGCATCAGGCTGTTGGCGCGCAGCTGCGGGCCAGGAGCTTCAGCGGCGGGCACCGGATCGGCGGCGAAGGCCGGCAGGGCCGGCAGCAGGGCAAACAGGCTGCCCAGCAGCAGTGCGCCGTGCATCCTGGCGCGGAAGGGCTTGACCATCGGAACGACTCCTTGGAACGGTGCGATGAACGCTATACATGAAAAACGCCGGGCCCGGAATGACCCAGGCCCGGCGTGCGTGCACGACTCGGCGATGACGCGGCCGATGGATCAGTACTTGAAGCGGAAGTTGAGGTAGTACTGGCGGCCGTTGCTGTAGAACGACGTCGGAATGGCCGCGGTCTGGTAGTACTTGTAGGTCGGGTTGTTGAGGTTCAGCGCATCCAGGCTGATGCTCAGCCAGTCGGTGGCCTTGTAGCTCAGCGAGGCCGACAGCGTGCCGAAATCATCCTGGTAGTACGGGTTGGTGCCCGACAGGCTGATCAGGAACGACGAGCGGTGCGTGTAGCTGACGCGTGCCCCGAAACGCTCGTTCTCGAAGTAGGCCCCCACGTTGTAGGTGTTCTTCGAGGTACCCAGCAGGTTGTGCGAACCGTCGGACCAGGTGTGGGCCGTGGTGCCGTTGGCGTACGTGTAGTTGGCGTTGATGCCGAAGTACTCGCCGATCGGCTGCTCATAGGCCACTTCCACGCCGGTGACCTTGCCGTCGGCATTGATCGGGGTGGAGATCTGGTAGGTCTCGAGCTGGTTGGTCAGTTCGCTGTACAGCTGGCGCGAGACCACGTCAAAGGCGATGTAGTCCTTCATGTCCATGTGGTACGCACCGACCGACAGCAGGCCGCGCGGCATGAAGTACCACTCCAGGTTGGCGTCGAAGTTGGTGGACAGGGTCGGCTTCAGGTTCGGGTTGCCACCGCCGCCGGTCTTGTTCAGGTCCGAACCCCACGACGAAGCGCCCAGCGCCGAATAATCCGGCAGGGTTTGGGTCTGCGACGCGGCCACGCGCAGCACCAGCCTGTCGTCCAGGTCGAACTTGATGTTGGCGCTGGGCAGGACGCGGTTGCGCTTGTTCTGGAAGGCGGTGCGCTCCCACATGCCGAACAGGCTGCTCACATCGGCATCGGCGGCATTGCTGACCGCGTTGTAGGTGTCGATGTCCTGCTTGATGTTGACGTAGCGCAGGCCGACGTTGCCGCTCCACCAGTCGCCGCTGAAGTTGGCCTGCACGTAGCCGGCGAAGTTCTTCTCCTTCACCTTCCACTCGGCACCGTAGTTGTGGCGGCCGGTGGGGCCATCGTTGCCGGCCAGCCAGGTGGAGTTGTTGATGATCGCGTTCTTCAGTGCATCCGGCGTGTAGTACCAGATGTTGCGCGGGAAGGTGCCGCCGACATCACCGGCGAAGCCGCTGGGATAGTTGGCGGTGGCGCTGCCCTGCAGTGCGGACCAGATGTCACCCGGGGTCGCACCTTCCGGCGACAGCGCTTCGCGTTCGTGGTCGGCGAAGCGCACGCCGAAGTCCACGGAGTTCAGCACGCCGGTGCCGAAATACTGGCTGAAGTCCAGCGTGGCCCAGTCTTCCTTGTCTTCGGCGCGGACCAGCTGGTTGCCCCACGTGCCGAAACTGGTGACGCCGCTGGGGCTGATGTCGCCGCCGATGTTCCAGTCCACCGGCGAACCGGCGCCGTGCGTTGCCCAGCTGGCACCGCCGCCCTGGCCGAGCGTGACTTCAGCAATGAACTGGCGCGGGGTTTCACCGGTGCCCTTGGTGGTACCGGCCTGGAACTTCATGTCCAGGGTGTCGTTGATCTGCCAGTCGGCATCGAACGTGACGTAGTTGGTCTTGGCCGTGGCTTCACGGTAGATCATGTCGTAGACACCGTAGTTGGTGCCCGGAACGCCCGCGTAGGTGGCATTGCTCAACACGCCGTCGGTCACGGTGTAGCCCGGGTTCGGCGCCTGCGACTTGGCGAAGTTGCCGCCCCACAGCATGAAATTGCGGTTGTAGTTGTTGGCTTCCAGCTTGGAGGAGAAGCCGCTCAGCGACAGGTTCAGCGTGTCGGTCGGCTTGAACTGGATGGTCACCAGCCCGCCCTTGCGTTCGCGGGTCTGTTCGAACAGGGTCGAACCCAGCAGGCCGGGGACGGCCACGCCGATCAGGTCCGGATTGGTGAGGGCCACCGGATCATCGGCGCCGATCCGGGTGAAACCGCCAGGGATTTCCTGCGCCTCGCGGCGGAGCTCGCGCTTCTGGTAGAAGGCCTGCAGCATCACGCCGAAATTGTTGGCGTCATTCTTGTAGTTGAACAGCGCCGAGTACTGCGGGTCGGTCGACTTGGCCTGGTCCGAACGGACCGCACCCACCGAGGCTTCCGCACTGAAGGGCTTGGCGAACTCCAGCGGCTTGCGCGTGATGATGTTGACGGTACCGGTGGTGCCGCCATCCTGCAGCTTGGCCTGCGAGGACTTGTTCACTTCCACCGAGCTCACCAGCTCGGAGGGCAGCAGCGAGTAGCTGACGCTGCGGCCGACGTTGTTGCCCTGGCTGAGCACGAACCAGTCGGCCGAGCCGACGGTGTGGCCGTTGATCAGGGTCTGGGTCAGGCTCGGGCTGGTGCCACGCAGGCTGACGCGGTCGGCTTCATCGAAGCCGCCTTCGTCGGCGCTGGACGAACTGATGTTGACGCCGGGCAGGCGCTGCAGGGTGTCGGCCACATTGTGCGCCGGCAGCTTGCCGACGTCTTCGGCGGTCACCACTTCCACGCGCGCGTTGGCTTCGCGCTTGGTATCCAGCGACTTCTCCATCGAGCCACGGATGCCGGTGACGGTCACGGTGTCCAGGTCGGTTGCGGTCGGCGCAGCCTGCTGGGCATGTGCGCTGAAAGCGAGGCAGCTGACGATGGCGGCCGAAAGCAGGGTCTTGCGGGTGTTCATGATGTCTCTCCTCATCACTCGATTGGGTGCCGGCGGCGGTGTTCGGTTGCGGTTGCGTTGACGTGCGCGGGGCGGCGGCGATGTCCCGTGCATTGGCGTGCCACGTACTGCGTGCTGCAATTGCGTTGAAGCCTGTTGCGGTGTCAGGCGGCGGACTGCTGCAGGTACCAGCTGGCAGCACCGACCACGCCCAGCTGGCCGTGCTCGACCACCTTCACCGGGATGCGTGCCAGTGCTTCGCCCATCGGACCCTTCTGCAGGTAGCGCTCGACGAAGGTGCTGGTGCGCAGGTACTCGCGGATCTGCGGCAGGATGCCGCCGGCCAGATAGACGCCCCCATGGGCGCCGTAGAACAGGGCCATGTCGCCGATGGTGCTGCCGAGCAGGCCGCAGAACACATCCAGCGCCTTGCGTGCGTGCGCATCAGTGCCGGCCATCGCCGCGGCGGTGACCGCGTCCGGACTGGCCAGGGTGGGCTGCTGTCCCTGCAGGGCGCACACCGCGCGGTACAGGTTCATCAGGCCGGGGCCGGAGATTGCGTGCTCGATCGACACGTGAGCGCGCTCGCGCTGCATGTGGCGGACGATGGCCATTTCCAGTTCGGTGCTGGCGGCCAGCGTCGGTTGCCCGGCTTCGGTAGCCAGCACGACCGGGCCATGGGCGGTCGGGATCCACAGTGCCGCACCCAGGCCCGTACCCGGACCGACCACGAGGGTCGGTCCGCGCGGGGCGCTTTCCGGCCCACACAGGTGCAGGACGCCGCTGGCGTCGACCTGTGCCGCGGCATAGGCCACCGCTTCGAAGTCGTTGACGATGTGGACCTGCTGTACGCCGACGTCGGCCTCGATCTGCCGCGCGGACAGCGGCCAGGGCACGTTGGCAGTGATGACCGTCCCGTCTTCGCGCGCATAACCGGCCGTGGCCACCACGCAATGCGCCGGGCGCGGACCGTCGCCCAGGAAGTCGGACAGGATCGCACTCAGGCCGGCGTGGTCGGCATTGCGATACTTGCGGTATTCCAGCACCTGCACCGGATGGGCGGCATCGCCGCTGGCCTGGACCCGGGCGACACGCACATGGGTGCCGCCGACGTCGGCGGCCAGGAACGAGGGCGCGACGCGGGACAGGACATGGGCCGGGGCGGGATGGCTGGCGGTCACGCGGGCTCCTGCTGAAGAGGGCGCCGGATCCGAGGGTGAGGCCGGCTGTTGGGCGGAGTCTGTAACTCCGTTGACAACGATGTCAACGAGTTCGTGACACTTTCGTTGCTGCGGCGCAACGAATGAGGCGTGTGGTAAACGTTTCCATGGCGTGAACAGCGCCTTCACGGCGGAGCCCTTGCTGCACGGGGCTCAACGGCTCCAGCGCATTCAGCACGCGACCGCACGCGACGGTTGCGCGATGCAGCATGGCCTGCGTTGCCCCGCGCAGGGAAGTTGACAAACCGCCGTTGTCCATCGAAAGAATGTGACAACGTTGTTCCCAGCCACTCTCCGACGCCGCGCTCTGCGACCGTCGCCGCAGGAGCCCTCCTGATGTCCGCCGTCCCCGCTGCAAGCGCGCGCCCGAACGTGGCCACCTCCATCGCCATCGTCGGCGTGCTGTTCTTCCTGATCGGCTTCTTCACCTGGCTCAACGGCCCGCTGATCACCTTCGTCAAGCTGGCCTTCGAGCTCAGCGAGGTCGGCGCCTTCCTGGTGCTGATGGTGTTCTACCTGTCCTATTTCTTCCTGGCCCTGCCGTCGTCGTGGATCCTGCGCCGCACCGGCATGAAGAAGGGCCTCAGCCTGAGCCTGCTGGTGATGGCCGGCGGCGCGGCACTCTTCGGTGAATTCGCGACGCAGCGCTGGTACCCCGGCGCGCTGGGCGGGCTGTTCGTGATCGGCAGCGGCCTGGCCCTGCTGCAGACGGCGATCAATCCCTACATCTCCATCCTCGGCCCGATCGAGACCGCAGCGCGTCGCATCGCGCTGATGGGCATCTGCAACAAGATCGCCGGCATGCTGGCGCCGGTGCTGATCGGCACCCTGGTGCTGCATGGCATCGGTGACCTGGACAAGCAGGTGCAGGCGGCCGACGCGGTCACCAAGGTGGCCCTGCTCAATGAGTTCGCCGCCAAGATCCATGCACCGTACCTGGCGATGGCCGGCCTGCTGGTGCTGCTGGCCGTCGCCGTATTGTTCTCGCCGCTGCCGGAGATCAAGTCCTCCGAGGCCAACGCCACCCCGATGGCCGCTGGCGCAGCCGAGCGCAGCAGCATCTTCCAGTTCCCGCACCTGTGGCTGGGCGTGCTCTGCCTGTTCGTGTATGTCGGCGTGGAAGTGATGGCCGGTGATGCCATCGGTACCTATGGCCACGGCTTCGACCTGCCGCTGGACCAGACCAAGATGTTCACCTCGTTGACCCTGGCGGCGATGCTGGCCGGCTACGTGGTGGGCCTGCTGCTGATTCCCCGGGTGGTTTCGCAGTCGCGCTACCTGACCGTTTCGGCGGTACTGGGCGTGGTGTTCTGCCTCGGTGCTTGGGCCACCCACGGCTACGTTTCGGTGGCCTTCGTGGCCCTGCTGGGCTTTGCCAACGCAATGATGTGGCCGGCCATCTTCCCGCTGGCGATCCGTGGCCTGGGCCGTTTCACCGAGACCGGCTCGGCGCTGCTGGTGATGGGTATCGCCGGTGGCGCGATCATTCCGCAGTTGTTCGCCGTGCTCAAGCAGCACATCGATTTCCAGCTGGTGTTCGTGCTGCTGATGGTGCCGTGCTACCTGTACATCCTGTTCTACTCGGTCATCGGCCACCGCGCCGGCCTGCCGCAGGAGCGCTGATAGGCGATGATGGACGGCAGCCAACCCCAGGGAAAACCCATGCGCAGAGCGACCATCAAGGACGTCGCGGAGAAGGCCAAGGTCTCTCTGAAGACGGTCTCGCGGGTGATCAACAACGAGCCCTCCGTGATGCAGGCCACCCGTGCGCGGGTGCTGCGGGCGATCGCCGAGCTCGACTACGAGCCCGATCCGTCCGCGCGCAACCTGCGCAGCGGGACCACGTTCGTGATCGGGCTGGTCTACGACAACCCCAACCCGTACCACATCATCGGCGTGCAGAACGGCGTGCTGGCCGCGTGCCGGGAGACCGGCTTCGGCCTGCAGATCCATCCCTGCGACTCCAGCTCGCCCCTGTTGGCCGATGAACTGGCCGACTGGGTACAGCGCTCGCGCCTGGCCGGCCTGGTGCTGACCGCACCGATGTCCGAGCGCCGCGATCTGGTGCAGGCGCTGACCGCACGCGGCATCAAGCTGGTGCGCATCATCGCGGCGACCGAGGACCCGGCGGACGGAGCCTGCGTGTTCGTCGACGACCGCGAAGCGGCCTACGAGATCACCGAGCATCTGATCCAGCTGGGCCATCAGCGCATCGGCTTCCTGTGGGGTGGCAGCTCGCACCGCTCTTCCGGCGAACGTTATGCCGGCTACGAAGCGGCGCTGAAGGACTACGGCATGACCGTGGACAAGCATCTGGTGGTGCAGGGCGACTACACCTTCGACGACGGTTTCCGGGGCGCGCGCCGCCTGCTGGCGCTGCGCGAACCGCCCACCGCCATCTTCGGTTCCAACGATGAAATCGCTGCGGGCGTGCTGGCCGCTGCCAAATCGGCGGGGATGAACGTGCCCTATGACCTGTCCATTGCCGGCTTCGAGGACAGCCCGTTCTCGCGCCAGTCCTGGCCGCCATTGACTACCGCCAAGCAGGCCACCGAGGACATCGCACGCCACGCCGCGCGCCTGCTGATCGCGCAGCTGCGCAGCGATGCCTATGACGACGCGCCGGCACCGCTGCACAACCAGGGCTTCGTGCCGCAGCTGATCGTGCGCGGGTCGACTGCGCCGATGCGTCCCGCCGGCGCCCGCCCACTCCCTTCCGATCCTGCCTGAGCCCGCCATGTCGCTGTCCGACCCCACCTCCACCCTGATGTTCGCCGAAGCCGCTGAAGCGGCCGACGTCGTCGCCCGCCAGTTCTCGCGCAACCACGCCACGATGGAGACGCTGGCTGCCAGCCTGCGCGCCGCGCCACCCCCGTTCGTGGTCACCTGCGCGCGCGGCAGCTCCGATCATGCCGCCACCTACGGCAAGTACCTGCTGGAAACCCAGCTGGGCCTGGTGGTCGCCTCCGCCTCGCCGTCGGTGGGCTCGGTGTATGCCGCGCCGCTGCAGCTGCGCGGTGCACTGTTCATCGTCATCTCGCAGTCGGGCAAGAGTCCGGATCTGCTGCGCAATGCCGAAGCGGCCAAGGCCGCCGGCGCGCGCGTGGTCGCACTGGTCAATGTCGAGGACTCGCCGTTGGCGCAGCTGGCCGACACGGTGATTCCGCTGCATGCGGGCCCGGAGAAGAGCGTGGCCGCGACCAAGAGCTACCTGGCGTCGCTGGCGGCACTGCTGCAGCTGGCCACCTACTGGAAGCAGGACAGTGGCCTGCGCGCTGCGCTGGACCTGCTGCCGGATGCATTGCGCGAGGCATGGCAGTGCGATTGGACGGCGCTGGCCGATGGCCTGGTGGATGCCACCAACCTGTTCGTGCTCGGGCGTGGGCTCGGCCTTGGCGCCGCGCAGGAAGCGGCGCTGAAATTCAAGGAAACCTGCAGTCTGCATGCCGAGGCCTACAGCTCGGCCGAGGTCAAGCATGGCCCGATGGCGCTGGTCGGCCGCGGCTTCCCGGTGCTGGCTTTCGCCCAGCCCGATGAGACCGGCGCGGGCACACGTGCCGTGGTGGAGGAGTTCTCAGCGCGTGGTGCGCAGGTGTGGATGGCCGGCGCCGCAGGCAACCTGCCGGTGGCTGCCGCGCCGCATCCGTTGTGCGCCCCGCTGCTCACCGTGCAGAGTTTCTACCGTGCGATCAATGCGCTGGCGCTGCGCCGCGGGTTCAACCCGGACCTGCCGCCGCATCTGAACAAGGTCACGGAGACCGTGTGATGGCAACGGTGCTGCGCAATGCCCGCATCCTGGTCGGGGATGGTTTCCGCGATGACCTGGCAGTGCTCATCGAGGACGGGAAGATCAGCGCGCTGCTCCCCGATGCCGCGCCGCAGCTCGGCCAGGCCGATGAGCAGATGGACCTCGGCGGCGGCTGGCTGCTGCCGGGTTTCATCGACGTGCAGGTCAATGGCGGTGGCGGCGCGCTGTTCAACAACACGCCGGACGTGGCGGCACTGCGCACCATCGCGCAGGCGCACCGCCGTTTCGGCACCACCGCGATGCTGCCGACGCTGATCAGTGATGACGTGGCGGTGATGCGCGAGGCGATCGCCGCCTTGCGCGAAGCCATCGCTCAAGGCGTACCCGGTGTCATCGGCATCCATCTGGAAGGGCCGTACATCGCCCCGGCACGGAAGGGGACCCACGACGCCAGCAAATTCCGCGTGCCCGATGCGGAGGAGATCGCGCTGGCCGCCTCGCTGGACAATGGCGTGACCCTGCTCACCCTTGCGCCGGAACGGGTACCGCTGGAGTCGATCCGCGCACTGGTGGAGCGCGGGGTGATCGTCGCGGCTGGACATACCGCTGGAACGTACGAAGAGATCCGCGCCGGCCTGGATGCCGGTGTGCGCGGCTTCACCCATCTGTACAACGCGATGTCGCCGCTGCAGGGCCGGGAGCCGGGCGCGGTGGGTGCCGCGCTGGAAGATCGCGACAGCTGGATCGGCATCATCGTCGACGGCGTGCACGTGCATCCGGCCAGCCTGCGGGTAGCGCTGGCGGCCAAGCCACGCGGCCGCCTGCTGCTGGTGACCGATGCGATGCCGCCGGTCGGCGCCGATGATCCCAGCTATGTGCTGTATGGCGAGACCATCACTGCCGTCGATGGGGTGGTGCGCAACGCAGCTGGCGCGCTGGCCGGCTCGGCACTGGACATGGCCACGGCCGTGCGCAACACCGTGCAGCTGCTCGGCCAGCCGCTTGCCGAAGCGGCGCGCATGGCCTCGACCTATCCGGCGCAGTTCCTCAATGTGGACGACCGGCTGGGCCACATCGCCGAGGGTTACCAGGCCGACCTGGTGCTGCTGGACGATGCCCTGCAGGTGCGGGGCACCTGGATTGCCGGACAGTACGAGGCCGCCTGATGAGTGCTGCGCCGTCAGCGCGCCTGGGCTCGATCGACGCCCTGCGCGGCATCACCGTGGCAGCGATGCTGCTGGTCAACAACCCGGGCGACTGGAGTGCGGTGTTCGCACCGCTGCGTCATTCGGACTGGCATGGCTGCACGCCCACCGATCTGGTGTTCCCGTTCTTCCTGTTCCTGGTGGGCGTGTCGATGGCCTTCAGCGTGGCACCGCGCGCGCTCGATGCTTCGAAGCGACCCACACTGGCGCGTGGGGTGCTGGAGCGCGCGTTGCGCATCCTGGTAGCCGGGGCGTTGTTGCATCTGCTGATCTGGTGGGCGCTGGATACGCATCACTTCCGCATCTGGGGCGTGCTGCAACGCATCGCGGTGTGTGCGGCGCTGGTTGGCCTGCTGGCGGTGTATGCGCGGCTGCACGTGCAGGTCGGGGTGCTTGTCGGGCTGCTGGTGGGCTATACCGTGCTGCTGCTCGGCCTCGGTGATCTGTCGCCATGGACCAACCCGGCCAGCCGTCTGGATACCGCGCTGTTCGCCCCGTGGATCTACCAGTGGCACGCCGATACCGGGCTTGGGCATGACCCGGAAGGGCTGCTGAGCACGCTGGGCGCGCTGGCCAGCACCACCCTGGGCTTGCTGGCCGGCGCACTGCTGCGCAGCGGTCGTGCCGTGGCGCTGGCGGGATTGGGCGCCGCAACGGCAGTGCTGGGCCTGCTGCTTGCCATTGTGCTGCCGTTGAACAAGCAGCTGTGGACGCCCAGCTACGTGCTGTGGACCGGAGGTCTTGCGGCGCTGGCCCTGTGGCTGGCGCATGTGCTGATCGACCAGAAGGGCTGGCCCGCGTGGGGCCGTCGTTTCGGCGTGAACGCGATCACCGCGTATCTGGGGGCCTCGGTGATGTCGGTGGCATTGTTGGCAACCGGCACCTGGGGCTGGGTCTGGCAGCAGCTGGCGGCGGCCATGCCGGGTGCGCCGGAACTGGCGTCGATGCTGCAGGGCTTGGCCTTCGTCACCCTGTGGTGGGGCGTCGCGTGGTGGCTGGACCGGCGCAGGATCTATCTCAAGATCTGACAGCGCCGGGGTATGGACGTACCTGCGGTGGAGCAGGGCCAGCTCGGCTCATTGCTGGCCGGGGACTGCCGCTGCGGGCTCCACCAGCGCCCCCGCGTGATCGGCCAGCACCTGTACCGCGTGCAGCAGCCCTTCTTCCACCTGCGGCGGGCAGTGCGCTCGGGCATCGTCCATCTCCCGCGCCGCCTGCGCGGCCAGCAGCAGTCCTGCGCAGGAAGACACCGCGGCCAGGCAGCGCGTAGCGCCGGCCAGATCACGCGCCCTCGCTTCCGTGATCCGCGTTTCGGGCCAAGGTTGGCCGCTGGCACCGTCGCCGCGCGCGATGCTGCGTAACCGGGCGAAGAATGCAGGCTGCGGCACGTTCTCGTGGGCTGCGGCCAGCGCATCTTCCAGGATGTCGGCGGCAGCGGCGGGCAGCCGCAGCCCAGGCAGGGCGTTGCCCAGCAGCGCGTGCAGGCGGGGATGGGTGGGATGGGGCAGGGTCATGGTGGCAACCTCACAGGCAAGGCCACCTGCGGGGCGCAGGGTGGCGGGCGGTGCGGGTTGGCGTGCCGGTGAAGCTTTTCAACGGAGAAAAAGCCGGCGGATCCGGAGATCCCCACGCACCGCCCGCCGCAGAACGACGGAGGGTGCACTACTCGGGCCCGCGATGTTGTCGCAAGCCCGCCGTTGAAAAGCTTCATTCGGGACGCCAATCCCGGTCAGCGCAGCGAGCGCCGACAGCATCAGGGTCACGCCTTCCACAGCGCGATGACATGGGCAAAGTTGCAATGTGTGTGTTCGTATCGGCTGCCTTCCTCGCGCCCGGAGCGCCGTGTCGGCATCGCGCAATGCCTGCGCTGCCAGCCAGTCCAGATGCGACAACCTGCGCGATGGCCGTGCCGATCATCAACCCGCTATGCTGGGCGCCTGACTCAACGGCAAGGAACGTCGTATGCAGATCTGCAACGGAGTGCGCCGCGCGGGTGCGACGGTGGTCGTGCTGTGGGCTGCGCAGACGATGGCCGCAACGGCCTCGGCATCCGCGGTTGAACTGCCCTCACCGGAGGCGCAGGTGCAGATGCTGCAGCTGCTGGAGGCACGCGCGCTGTACCACGACCGTGTCGATTGGGCCGGTGTACGTGCGATGCTGGCCGCCGCAACCGATGATGCTGGCCGGCGCCAGTTGCTGGATGACGCCGCTACCCGCAGCACGGGCGGCCATGGCCGCTGGATTCCGCCCAGCCTGCAACGCCAGCGTTCCGGGCGTGCGCAACGCTTGAAGGCCGGCCAGGATGCGGCGTCGCCAATGCCGTGGCAGGCCGATGCGCGCGTCGGAGTACTGCAGGTGAGCCCGTTCCTGGACGATCCTCAGGCGGGCGAGCAGGCACGGTATGACGCTCGCAGAACCTACGCGCTGGCGCTGCAGCACCGCATCCTGACCCTGGATGACGGCACGCGGTGCGGCTGGGTGGTCGATCTGTCCGGCAATGGCGGCGGCAACATGTGGCCCATGCTGCTGGGCCTGCTGCCGTTGTTGCAGGGCACCCCGGATAAGGAAGGGGCCGTGATCGGCGGCTTCCGCAGCGCCGAAGGGCAACGGCCGTGGCGACAACGCGACGGAGAGGTCCTGGATGGCGCGAATTCGCGGCTTCGCTCGCGCCAGGCGGCTTATGCGCTGCGCAGCGGTCCCGCACCGGTCGCGGTGGTGTTCGGCCCCCGTACTGCCAGTTCGGGCGAGGCCGTGGCGCTGGCCTTCCGCGGGCAGCCCGGCAGCCGCAGTTTCGGCCAGCCCAGTGCAGGCTATTCCACCGGCAATCAACCCGTGCCCCTGGTGGATGGCAGCATGCTGCTGCTGACCGTGAATGTCATGACCGACCGCCAGGGGCAGGGTGACGGTCGCCAGCTGCAGCCGGATCAGCCCACCGCCCCCGGAGCATCCGGTCTGCAGGCCGCGCAGGACTGGCTGCTGGCCCAGCCCGCCTGCTCGGGGCGTTGATCTGCACGCAGGAAGGCGAGCCGTGGGAGGCGCCGCTTACACCGGTTCATCGCTCGAGGGCCCGGCCTGTTAAAGTCTCTCCTGCAATCACGTAGCGGAAGCGACCATGGACCACGACACCCCGTTCGAACCCCTCAACGACCTCGAGGTGCGCCTGCTGCAGGCCCAGGATGGCACGCTGACCGCGTCGCAGTTCCTCGATGGGCTGCTGACCTCGACGGCGTTCGTGCTGCTGGACAAGGCCATCGGCGAAGACGGCGCATGGGACGAGAGCATCTCGCCCCTGGTGCTGACCAGCGAGAGTGGCGAGCCGATGTTCGCGGTGTTCACCGCCCCCGAGCGTGCCGGCCTGTGGCACGAACAGCTGCCGCAGTTCGCGCATGCCATGCCGATCGCGGTGCATGCGCTGCTGGCCGGAATCGGCGACGGTGTCGGCCTGGTGCTGAACCCCGGCCTGGACGTGGGCATGGAGATGATTCCCGATGCCGTGGCGCAGTTGAAGCAGCGCGCCGCTGCGATCACGCGGGGCATGGCGCACTGACTACACCGGTGCCGGTGGTGGATCCGGATGCGCTCACATGTGGTGTCGCATAAGGACCGGGTTTGCCGCTGAGAAGTGATTCGACGATCACTTTGAGGCTTTCATCGACAGAGAAACGGCATTGCAGTGCGTGAGTCTCCGCGCTGGCATGTCTGCGTTGTCGTCTTTGACTCTTTCTTCTGTGCCCTGCAGCCGAACAGTCTGGCCCGTTTCAAGCCGGACGCGCGTTGCTCATGGAAGGACTTCCGCATCACCTCCGTCATGCGACGTTGCTCGCGGCGCTTGCAGCGCCGCGAAGCGACGATCGCTTTCTCAGGTTGCACACCCCCTGCGGCACCGACGTGCTGGTGGCCGAAACGCTGGATGGCGTCGAACAGATCGACGGCATCGGTTTCCAATGGACGATCACGGCGCTGTCGCTGGATGCGGGCCTGTCGCTGGGCCCGCTGATCGGGCAGGGCGCGCTGCTGCAGATGCAGCAGGCCGACGGCAGCCTGCGGCCGTTGCATGGACGCATCACCGCCGCCGAGCGGCTGGGCAGCAATGGCGGCCTGGCACGCTACCGGCTGCGCCTGCAGCCGTGGCTGGCG
>NZ_JBRRCG010000026.1:0-40485 GCF_056757995.1 Stenotrophomonas sp. STEN147 | reverse complement strand
CCGTTTACCGGGTTTGGCCGGGCCCTGGCCGGGGGGCTTGGGGGGGGGGGGGTCCTGGCGGGGCTGGCCCCGGCGCTACCGCATGTGGCCGATCCCGCGATGCTGCGACGCACCAGCAGCGAAGCCTGTTGTCGCGCGCAGGGCGCGTTCTATACTCGGCCCATCACGCAGTCGCTCAGCCGTGGTCCAACGACTACCAGCCAGGGGTAACGAAGAGTGCGGAATTACGATCTGGAGTTCCTGAAACGCTTCTCCATGGTGATCGCGCTGTTGATGGCCATCACTCTGGGTCTGATCTTCCTTGCCGCCTTCCTGCACACCCGGATTCCGCCCGAGGTGTCGCCCACTGCGGCCAAACGCACCGAACAGCGCATCGCGCCGACCGGAGCGGTGTACGCCGGCAGTACCGGTGCGGCCGCGCAGGCAGCGGCCAAGGCGGCCGCACTGGCCAAGGCCGCCTCGCAGGTGGCCTACGGCGGCACCACCGATGGCAAGGTCATCTTCGACAACCTGTGCACCGCCTGCCACACCACCGGGGTGGGCCAGGCGCCGACCCTGGACCGCGCGCACTGGGACCAGCGCATCACGCAGGGCAAGGACACGCTCTACAAGCACGCCATCGAGGGCTACACCGGCCCGGACGGCGGCATCATGCCTCCCAAGGGCGGCAACCCGGCGCTGACCGAGGAACAGATCCACGCCACCGTGGACTGGATGCTGGGCAACCTGAAGTAGGGCCTTTCCGCAGCGCCGGGCCTGCCCTCGGCAGCCTCTGCTCCACCTGCGCGGGCGGCTGCCGGGCATGGGCCCGGCGCTGCGATCCCGTCGTCGACGGCCCCCGGGGCTTTGCCCACCTGGGCCGATCGCCGGGCTGCAGTCGGGCGTTCGTATTTCGGGGTTAGTCTGTGCCCCCCTTCCGTGGAGTCTGCCCGTCGATGCGCCGCCGTTCCCTTGTTCTCGCCCTGTCCCTGCTGCTGCCGGCACCTGCCTTTGCCCAGGCCCAGCCGCAGGCCATGCCGGCCCCGGCGACGTCCACCCCGCGCAACTCCACCGTTGTACTGGCCACCGCGCCGGCCGACTGGCGCGCGCTGGACGGCCAGCGTGTGCGCATCGCTGCGCCGCTGACCCTGGCCGGCACCGACGCTCTGGAACGCTTCGGCCGGCTGACGGTCGCCTTCGGCGGTCGCCTGTGGCAGCCGACCGAAGTGGCCGCGCCGGGCACCGCCGGCATCGAACAGGTGATGGCTGACAACCTGCGCCGCCGCCTGGTCCTGGACGATGGCAGCGACGTGCGTGATCCGGGCAGCGTGGCCTACCTGCCGGGCGACCCGGTGCTGCGCACCGGCATGCTGCTGCGCAATGTGGAAGGCATCGTCCGCGTGGACGCGCAGGGCCGCCCGCAGCTGCAGGTGGAAGGCACGCTGAGCCTGCCCGCACTGCAGCGGCCGGCGGTGCCGGAGTTGCCTGGCAGCCTGCGTATCGCGGCGTTCAACCTGGAAAACTACTTCAATGGCGACGGCCAGGGCGGCGGCTTCCCGACGTTGCGCGGTGCCCGCACGCTGGAGGAGCACAAGGCCCAGGTAGCCAAGCTGGTCGCCACCATCAATGCGCTCGATACCCACATCGCCGCCCTGATGGAGCTGGAGAACGATGGCTACGGACCGCAGTCGGCCATTGCCGAACTGCTGGCCGCGCTCAATGACCGGCCGCACGCCGGGCCGGACGACGCATGGGTGGCGGTCGATCCGGGCGAAGGCCCCGGCACCAATCCCATCCGCGTCGGCATCATCTACAAGCGCGGTGCGTTCAAGACATTGGGCCCGCCGTTGACCAAGCTTGATGGCCCGTTTGCCGAGCACAGCCGCGCACCGCTGGCACAGGCTTTCCAGGGCAAGGGCGCGCCGTTCATGGTGGTCGCCAACCACTTCAAGTCCAAGGGGTGCCGCGACGCCAGCGGTGCCGACGCCGACCGCAACGATGGCCAGGGCTGCTGGAATGCGACGCGCGTCGAATCGGCCCGCCAGCTCAACCAGTGGGTGCAGGCCGAAGCCGCGCGCCTGAAGGTGAAGGATGTAGTGATGCTGGGCGATTTCAACGCCTATGCGATGGAGGATCCGATCCGCACGCTGCACACCCTGGGCTGGCAGGATGCCTTCAAGGTGGCCAAGGTCGAACATCCCTACAGCTACGTCTACAACGGCTACAGCGGTCGCCTCGACCACGCCCTGCTGAGTCCGTCCATGGCCCGCCGCCTGGCGGGCGCCGCCGAATGGCACAGCAATGCCGACGAGCAGGACGCCAGCGGCTACCAGGGGCGCAATGTGCCCGGCCCATGGCGCAGCTCCGACCACGACCCGCTGCTGCTGGGCTTCGACAAATGACCCAGCTGTGAGGCATCCGCCCGGATGGAGCCGGGCATGGGGCCGCACCGGCTCGCGGTCGGCGGAGCGTTTCTTTGGTTGCTTTCTTTGCGCGCAAAGAAGGTGACACCTCTGCGCGGTCGCGGAAACGATCTGCCGGGGATGGCCCGGCGCAACCCGTACTCACCCCCAGGCGATCAATCCGATCGCCAGTACCGCCAGCGCCAGGCCGGCCCGGTTCCACTTCGTGGTCGGTTCGCCAAAGGCAAACACGCCCACCAGCGCGCCCAGTACCACCACACCGATGTTCATGCCGGCGAACACCGTGGCCGGGCTGTCCGGCATCGCCTGGTGCGCGTGCACATAGAACAGGATGTTGCCGCCGTTGAGCAGGCCCAGCAGCGCACCCGCGCCGAGGTTGTGCCAGGCCAGCCGGCTGCGACCGCTGAAGTGCCGCCACAGCTGCAGTGCCAGCATCAGCACGAAGGCCACGCTGAAACTGGCCAGCACCGCCGCCATCGACGGCGTGCCGGACAGCGCCACCTGCTTGAGCAGCACGTCCACCACCGCGAAGCCGCCCCATACGCCCAGCAGCCAGCCCCAGCCACCGGGCGAGGACGCCACCGCTGGGCCGCGCGGGCGCAGGCTGATGGCCACCATCGCCAGCAGGCCCAGGCCGAGCCCGGCCAGCTTCCACGGCGTGGCGGTCTGGCCGAAGAACAGGAACGCCGCCGCCAGTGACAGCAGCAGCGACAGCCGCTGCGCCACGTCGCTGCGGACGATGCCGGCCACCGCCACCGCGCGGCCCAGCACCAGGAAGATCGAGGGCAGCACCACCGCCAGCGCCAGCAACGACGGCCACGGGGCATGCGGCGCGCGCAGCGCATCCAGCGGTGGCTGCAGCACCACGGCCGTCAGGGTCGCAGCCACCAGGTAGTTCCAGGTGACCATCTGCGCAACATCCAGTTGGCGGCGTCCGGCCACCTTCAACAACACTGAAACCAGCACGCTGCAGATCACGGCCAAAGACAGGTAGAGCATGGGGCGGGCACAGGGCAGGGGCGGGGGACGGTATCATGGTGCCATGCACAAGCCTTCGTTCCCCGTCGCCCCTGGCGAAACCGCCTGCCTCGAACTGGACGGCCCGGCCGGCCCGCTGGAAGTGGTCGTCGACCTGCCCAAGGCCGATGTGCCGGTGCAGCCGATCGTGGCCATCGTCTGCCACCCGCTGTCCACCGAGGGCGGCACCCTGCACAACAAGGTAGTCACCATGACCGCCAGCACCCTGCGCGAGCTGGGCATCGCCACGGTGCGCTTCAACTTCCGAAGCGTCGGTGGTTCGGCGGGCACCTTCGATGGTGGCGTGGGCGAGCAGGATGACCTGAAGGCCGTGACCGCCTGGGTGCGCAGCCAGCGCCCCGACCACCGCCTGTGGCTGGCCGGCTTCAGCTTTGGTGCGTTCGTTTCGCTGAAGGCAGCCGCCACGCTGCAGCCGGAGGCGCTGATCTCGATCGCGCCGCCGGCCGGCCGCTGGGATTTCGACGGCGTGCAGCCACCGGCCCGCTGGCTGGTGATCCAGGGCGAGCAGGACGAGATCGTCGACCCGCAGGCGGTCTATCAGTGGCTGGACGCGCTGCAGGCTCCGCATGAGCTGGTGCGGATGCCCGACACCAGCCACTTCTTCCATCGCAAGCTGATCGACCTGCGTGGTGCGTTGACCCACGGCGTCAAGCACTGGCTGGGCGCAACGGCATGAGTGCAGTCGAGTTGACCCCGTCGCAGCGGTATGCGGCCGGGGTTGCCCGGGGTGACTGGCAGGACGACCCCGCCCAGCACGCGGCGCTGGCCGAGCTGGACCGCATCCACGTGGGCCTGCTGGACAACGCCGACGACGGCTGGCTGGACCGGTTGTCCTCGTTCTGGAAGAAGCCCGAGCCGGTCAAGGGGCTGTATTTCTGGGGGGGTGTCGGCCGCGGCAAGACCTTCCTGGTGGACCTGTTCTACGACGGGCTGCCGATCAAGCAGAAGTACCGCACCCACTTCCATCGTTTCATGCGCAGCGTCCACGAGCGCCTGCGCGAGCACCAGGGCCAGAGCGACCCGTTGGCGAAGATCGCCCAGGAATGGCGCAGCAACCTGCGCGTACTGGTGCTGGACGAATTCTTCGTCACCGACATCGGCGACGCCATGCTGCTGGCGCGCCTGCTCGAACGCCTGTTCGCCGAGGGCGTGACCCTGGTCACCACCTCCAATACCGCGGTGGAGAACCTGTATCTCAATGGCCTGCAGCGCGAGAGCTTCCTGCCCGCCATCAGCCTGTTGCAGCGCTTCTGCGTCGAGCTGTACGCCGAAGGCACGGAGGATTACCGGATGCGCGCGCTGACCCGCTCGCCGGTGTACCGCGCGCCGCTGGCCGCCGACAGCGACGACTGGCTCGCCACGCGCTGGAACGAACTGAGTGGTGGTCAACCCGCCAAGGCCGGCAACATCGAGATCGAAGGCCGCAAGATTCCGGTCCGCGGCCGGGGCAAGAGCATCGCCTGGTTCGACTTCGCCGCCCTGTGCGAAGGCCCGCGCGGCCCATCGGACTACATCGAGATCGCGCACGAGTTCAATACGGTGCTGCTGGGCGGCATTCCCGCCTTCGATCGCCTGAACGAAGATGCCGCGCGCCGCTTCGTCAACCTGATCGACGAACTGTACGACCGCCACGTCAACCTGGTCTGCACCGCCAGCACCTCGCCGGTCGAGCTGTACACCGGCCAGCGCCTGCAGGGCGCGTTCGAGCGCACCGCCTCGCGCCTGATCGAGATGCAGAGTGCTGAATACCTGGGTACCCCGCACCGGGCGTGAGGGCCCGGGAGCTGCACGATCTGCCGGAAGGGCAGCCGCGCGCAGGTGCTGCAGCGGCAGCTCGACGTTACCGGCTGGGCGCCAGTGCGTTCCCCTGCGGCCGCTCCTCCGGCCCGGTCGACACCTGCAGGCCGTTGTCGCTGCGCTCCAGCAGCCGCAGCGGCTGGCCCTGGTAACGCACTTCCAGCGCATCGTGGGTATCGGCCAGCGCACGCACCAGCGGGCACAACGCCATGGCGCTGGCCTCCACACGCTGGGCACCGGCTTCCAGGCGCCGGTCCAGCTCGGCATCCAGGCGCTCGGCACGTTCCTCCATGGCGTCGCTGCGGCCGGTGAAGACCTGCCAGAGCACACTGCGGGCGATCGAGCCGGACAGCGTCTCGGCCATGTCCTGCACCTTCGCCTCGAATCCGGGGCCGAAGGTCGCCTGTTCCCAGTAGCCCTTTCCGAGTGTCCCCTCGATCCAGTCATCCGCCTGCCGCCGCAGGCGCCTGACCTTGCGGCTGTTGGCGGTGCCGGTCAGGCTCTCGTAGACGCCATCGAGCGCGTCGAAGCTCAGCTGGCTGACATCGCGCGCCAATGCCGTGGCGGCGGGCATCAACCGGCGCGCGCCGGCCTCCAGCTGGCGCAGGCGGGCGGCATCGGCGTCGCTGACCGGCACGATCGTGTCATCCAGGCTCAGCACACCATCGTGGAACACCACCTCGTGCGGCGCCTGCGGGCCGTGTCGCAGCCAGATGCCGCCGCTGTCCACCAGCACGTCATAGTCCGTGCGGATGCCACACTGGTCCGCGTGCAGCTTCGGCGCGTCGGCCGCCTGCGCCGGCATGATGCACAGCGCCGACAGCACTGCCAGGGCAGGCAGTCGCAGGTCCATTGGACATTCCTTTTCCAGTCGCCAGAGGCCAGCGTCTGCCTCTCCGGCGTATCCGTCATCGGCCGGAAGTCACGCCGTCCACCGGATTCCCACCGGCTGCCCACCTTCTATCCACAGGGTTGTCCCTTGGTCATTCCGTTACTGTCATGTGAAGCTGTCATTGTTCTGTTTCCGCACGCCGTTGTACTGCCGGAATGACGCGTTCCGGTCTTGACTGCGCGGCCCGTTCCGGCAGGTCCAAAGCGTCTGATCCGGGCGCCGATGGCACGATCCTTGCGGCGCAAGGGATTGCCGAATTTCACTACATTTGGCGTTGACGGACCCCACCACCCCCACTATCTTGTGGCCATCGGTCGCAGCGACCCCACGTCGCAAGGACAACGGGGAAGGCGCAGAGGCGGGAGCCGCGCGGCATCCCCGTCCACCGCGATACCCGTCGGCGACCGTCACGGCAGCGGCAGGCGCAGGTCTCACCTCCTGCGACGCCCAGCTGCCATCCTGGACCGTCATGTCCTGGGCCGCGCCACCGATGCACCTGCAACCACCCCATCACGCCAAGAGGACACACGCCGTGACCACCGAAACCAGCGCCACCATCGAAAAGGAAAGCGAGTTCCTGTTGACGTCGCCGCCGACGGCCAACGCGATGAGTGTGACCAAGCGCAATGGCACGACCGAACTGGTGGACCTGAACAAGATCGTGCGTGCGGTGCAGCGTTCCTCCGAAGGCCTGCACGCCGTCGATCCGATGCGCGTGGCCACCCGCACCATTTCCGGCCTGTACAACGGCGCCACCACCCGCGAGCTGGACGAGCTGTCCATCCGCACCGCCGCCCTGCTGATCGGTGAAGAACCCGAGTACGGCCGTCTGGCCGCGCGCCTGCTGGCCAACTACATCGCCAAGGAAGTGTCGGGCCAGGAAATCTATGCCTTCTCGCAGTCGGTCAGCCGTGGCCATGAAGTCGGCCTGATCAACGACCGCCTGCTGAACTTCGTGCAGACCAACGCGCGCAAGCTCAACGATGCGATCGACATCTCGCTGGACCTGAACTTCGATTACTTCGGCCTGCGTACCCTGTACGACCGCTACCTGCTGCGCCATCCGCACACCCGCAAGGTGATCGAGACCCCGCAGCAGTTCTTCCTGCGCATCGCCAGCGCGCTGAGCGAGGACGTGTCCGAGACCCTGGCGCTGTACAAGCGCATGGGCAACCTGGACTACCTGCCGTCCAGCCCGACCCTGTTCAACTCCGGCACCACCCATGAGCAGCTGTCCTCGTGCTTCCTGCTCGATTCGCCGCAGGACTCGCTGGAGTCGATCTACGCCAAGTACGGCGACATCGCCCAGCTGTCGAAGTTCTCCGGCGGCATCGGCGTCAGCTACACCCGCGTGCGTTCGCGTGGTTCGCTCATCAAGTCCACCAACGGCCATTCCAACGGCATCGTGCCGTGGCTGAAGACCATGGACTCGTCCGTGGCGGCGGTGAACCAGGGTGGCAAGCGCAAGGGCGCGGCCTGCGTGTACCTGGAAACCTGGCACGCCGACATCGAGGATTTCCTCGAGCTGCGTGACAACACCGGCGACGAAGCCCGCCGTACCCACAACCTGAACCTGGCCAACTGGGTGCCGGACCTGTTCATGAAGCGCGTCGAGGCCGACCAGGAATGGTCGCTGTTCGATCCGCGCGTCGTGCCGGAGTTCACCGATCTGTTCGGCGAAGCCTTCGAGCAGGCCTACCTGCAGGCCGAAGCCCAGGGCAAGGCCAACCGCACCATCTCCGCCCGCAAGCTGTACGCCCGCATGATGCGTACGCTGGCCGAGACCGGCAACGGCTGGATGACCTTCAAGGACAAGTGCAACCGCGCCAGCAACCAGACCCTGCGTCCGGGCAACGTGATCCACCTGTCCAACCTGTGCACGGAAATCCTGGAGGTCACCTCCAACGATGAAACCGCGGTGTGCAACCTGGGTTCGATCAACCTGGGCAACCACTTCGACGAGCACAACGAGTTCGACTTCGAGAAGCTGGCCGAGACCGTGCGCCTGGCCGTGCGCCAGCTCGACCGTGTCATCGACCTGAACTTCTACCCGATCGAAACCGCCCGCCGCGCCAACCTGCGCTGGCGCCCGGTCGGCCTGGGCTGCATGGGCCTGCAGGACGTGTTCTTCCGCAAGCGCCTGCCGTTCGACAGCGCCGAAGCCCGTGCCCTGTCGAAGAAGATCGCCGAGACGATCTACTTCCACGCGCTGGAAACCTCGACCGAGCTGGCGCAGGAACGCGGCAAGCACCCGTCGTTCAACGACACCCGTGCCGCCAGTGGCGAACTGCAGTTCGACGCCTGGAACGTGGTGCCGGAAGACACCGCGCGCTGGGATGCCCTGCGTGCCCGCATCAAGGAGCACGGCCTGCGCAACTCGCTGATGATCGCGATCGCCCCGACCGCGACCATCGCCTCCATCGCCGGCTGCTACGAGTGCGTCGAGCCGCAGGTGTCCAACCTGTTCAAGCGCGAAACCCTGTCCGGTGACTTCCTGCAGGTCAACCGCTACCTGGTGAACGAGCTGAAGAAGCTGGGCCTGTGGACCGCCGACATGCGCGATGCCATCAAGCTGGCCGAAGGTTCCATCGCCGGCCTGACGCAGATTCCGGAAACCCTGCGCGAGGTCTACCGCACCGCATGGGAACTGCCGATGCGTTCGCTGATCGACATGGCCGCCGAGCGTGGTGCCTTCATCGACCAGTCGGCCTCGCTCAACCTGTTCATGGAAAGCCCGAACATCGGCGCGATGTCGTCCATGTACATGTACGCGTGGAAGCAGGGCATCAAGACCACCTACTACCTGCGCTCGCGTCCGGCCACCAAGATCGCCAAGACCACGGTCAGCAACGCGGCCCCGGCCAAGGTGTTCAGCCCGGACGAAGCCATCGCCTGCTCGCTGGAGAACCCGGAAGCCTGCGAGGCCTGCCAGTAATCCGCGCTGTGCCGTAGATGGAGCCGGGCTCGGCCCGGCTGCGCAATGACAAGGTAGCGCCGGGCCATGCCCGGCGTTTTGACCCGAGAAGACAAGGAAACACCCATGGCCGACAAGCCCAAGCAGATGCTGCTCGATCCCGGTTTTGAACTGACGTTGCGCCCGATGCGCTACCCGCAGTTCTATGACATGTACCGGAATGCGATCAAGAACACCTGGACGGTGGAAGAGATCAATTTCCAGATCGACATCACCGACCTGCACAGCAAGATGTCGCCGGGTGAGCGCCACCTGATCCATCGCCTGGTCGCGTTCTTCGCCACCGGCGATTCGATCGTGTCCAACAACCTGGTGCTGAACCTGTACCAGCACCTCAATGCGCCGGAAGCGCGCATGTACCTGTCGCGCCAGCTGTATGAAGAAGCGCTGCACGTGCAGTTCTACCTGACCCTGCTGGACAACTACCTGCCGGACCCGGAAGAGCGCGCCAAGGCGTTCTCGGCGGTGGAGAACATCGACTCGATCAAGAAGAAGGCCGATTTCTGTTTCAAGTGGATCGACTCGATCCAGGACCTGACCCGCATCGAAACCCGCGAACAGCGCCGCCAGTTCCTGCTCAACCAGATCTGCTTCGCCGCCTGCATCGAAGGCCTGTTCTTCTTTGCTGCGTTCGCCTACGTGTACTACTTCCGTTCGCGCGGCCTGTTGCCGGGCCTGGCCTCGGGCACCAACTGGGTGTTCCGCGACGAAAGCGCCCACATGGAGTTCGCGTTCGAGTCGGTGCGCGTGGTCCGCGAGGAAGAGCCGGACCTGTTCGATGACGAGATGAAGCAGCAGGTGTACGACATGCTGGCCGAAGCGATCGAATGCGAAGTGCAGTTCGCCGAGGACGTGCTGTCCGGCGGCGTGGCCGGCATCTCCACGCGCGACATGCGCCAGTACCTGCAGCACTGCGCCGACCAGCACTTCGCCAAGCTGGGCATGGAAAAGAAATACAACGTGCGCAACCCGCTGCCGTTCATGGAACTGCAGGACGTGCAGGAGCTGACCAACTTCTTCGAACGCCGCGTTTCGGCCTACCAGGTCGGCGTGCAGGGCGAAGTTGCCTTCGACATGAACTTCTGACCCGTCCGGTCAGGCCTGTCGCAGCGAAAACCCCGGCCAACGCCGGGGTTTTTTGTGGGTAGCGCCGGGCATGGCCCGGCGCTACCGCCGCCCTTCCACCGCCATGCGCACCGCCAGCCCGGCCAGGACCGTGCCCATCAGCCAGCGCTGTGCCGCCTGCCAAGTGGGGCGCGCGGCGAGAAATGCCGCGATGCTGCCGGCCAGCACCACGATCACCGCGTTCACGCTCAGGCTCACCACGATCTGGGTAGCCCCCAGGACCAGCGACTGCATCAGCACGCTGCCGTGTCCGTCCGGATGCAGGAACTGCGGCAGCAGGGACAGGTACATCACCGCGATCTTCGGGTTCAGCAGATTGGTCAGAAAGCCCATCGCAAACAATCTGCGTGGGCTGTCCTGCGGCAGGTCGCGCACCGCGAACGGCGAGCGGCCACCGGGTTTGAGCGCCTGCCAGGCCAGGTACAGCAGGTACAACGCCCCCCCGATGCGCAGCGCGTCGTAGGCGAACGGCACCGTCATCAGCAGGGCGGTGATGCCCAGCGCCGCGCACAGCATGTAGAACACGAAACCCAGCACCACCCCACCCAGCGAGACCAGGCCGGCGCGGCGGCCCTGGCAGATCGAGCGCGAGACCAGGTAGATCATGTTCGGCCCGGGCGTGAGCACCATGCCCAGCGAGATGAGGGCGAAGGCCAGCAGATCGGAGGTCGCGGGCATGGGCAGTCCTGGCAATGGGCGTGGCGCAGTGTAGCGCCGCCTGTACGGGGCCTGGCTTAACATTGCCGGACCCCACACCGAAGCCCTGCCGATGACCCCGATCCCTGAAAAAACCGTGCCACCGATCGAAGTGCGCATGGCTGAAATCGTCTTTCCCAACCATACCAACCACATGGGCACGCTGTTTGGTGGCCAGGCGCTGGCATGGATGGACAAGGCCGCCTTCCTCGCCGCCGCCCGCTACTCGCGCCGCACCGTGGTCACCGCGCGCAGCGACCAGGTCGACTTCAAGCTGCCGATCCGCATCGGCCAGATGGTGGAAACGATTGGCCGCATCGTCGAGGTCGGCCGCAGCTCGATGAAGGTCGAGGTGGAACTGATTGCCGAAGACCTGCACAGCGGCGAGCGCAGGCTCTGCACGCGCGGCCACTTCGTGATGATCGCGCTGGACGAGGCGGGCCAGCCGATCGCGGTACCGCCGCTGCCGGCGCCCTGAGCCGGCGCTTGTGGGGGCGCCGTGCTGCCCCCATCTGGTCGGCATGAGCCCGCCGCTGACCGACTTCATCGACCGCGCCCAGCGCCTGTTCGTGCTGACCGGCGCCGGTTGCAGCACGGCCTCGGGAATCCCCGATTACCGGGATACCGATGGCCAATGGAAACGCACGCCGCCGGTCACCTACCAGGCATTCATGGGCGAGGCCGCCACCCGCCAGCGCTACTGGGCACGCAGCCTGCTGGGCTGGCCGCGCTTCGGCCTGGCCCAGCCCAACGGCACCCACCAGGCGCTGGCCGCGCTGGAGAAGCAAGGCAAGGTGCAGTTGCTGCTGACCCAGAACGTGGATGGCCTGCACCAGCGCGCCGGCAGCCAGAACGTGATCGACCTGCATGGGCGGCTGGACCTGGTGCGCTGCATGGGCTGCGAGCGCCGCAGCGGTCGCCAGGCGTTCCAGCAGCGCCTGCTGGACGCCAATCCCGGCTGGGACACGCTCGAGGCCGGCATCGCTCCCGACGGCGATGCCGATCTGGAGACCGATTTTTCCTCCTTCGTGGTGCCCGACTGTCCATCCTGTGGCGGCCTGCTGAAGCCGGACGTGGTGTTCTTCGGCGAGAACGTGCCGCGTGAACGCGTGGCGGCAGTGCATGAGCACCTGCAGCAGGCCGATGCCGTGCTGGTGGTGGGGTCCTCGCTGATGGTCTATTCCGGCTTCCGTTTCGTGCAGGCCGCAGCAAAGGCCGGACTGCCGGTGGTTGCCGTGAACCGTGGCCGCACCCGTGCCGACGACCTGCTGCAGTTCAAGGACGAGCGCGATTGCGCTGAAGCGCTGGCCGGGTCCGTCATCGGGTAGCGCCGGGCCATGCCCGGCGAGCATGCAGTGCCACCGCGAAACAGCGATCCATCCACATGGTTGATTCGCCGCCCTAGCAGCGGTGCAATACGCACCCCCTTCTGCCCGTCCCTGCACCCCTCGTGAGCCAGCTGTTCTCGCCGATCACCTTCGGCCCCCTGACCCTGTCCAACCGCATCGTCATCGCGCCGATGTGCCAGTACTCCGCCGAAGACGGGCGCGCCAGCGACTGGCACGCCATGCATCTGGGCAACCTGGCGCAATCCGGTGCCGGCCTGCTGATCCTGGAAGCGACGGCGGTCGAGCCGCGTGGACGCATCAGCTGGGCCGACCTCGGCCTGTGGGATGACGGTACCGAAGCTGCGCTGGCACACGTGCTGGCCAGCGTGCGGCGCTGGTCGCCGATGCCGCTGGGCATCCAGCTGGGCCATGCCGGCCGCAAGGCCTCGGTACAGCGTCCCTGGGACGGCGGTGGCCAGCTGCCGGCCGATGATGCACGTGGCTGGACCACGGTGGCGCCGTCAGCGCTGCCGTTCCATGCTGCCGATCCCGCGCCGCAGGAACTGGATGAGGCGGGCATCGCGGGAATCGTTGCTGCCTTCGCCGCCAGCGCGGTGCGCGCCGAACGCCTGGGCTTCGAACTGATCGAAGTGCATGCCGCGCACGGCTATCTGCTGCACCAGTTCCTGTCACCGCTGAGCAACCGGCGCACCGATGGCTACGGGGGTTCGCTGCCCAATCGCCTGCGCCTGCTGGTAGAGGTATTCGATGCCGTGCGCGCGGCAGTGTCCGACAAGGTGGCCGTCGGCGTGCGCATCTCCGCCAGCGACTGGGTCGACGGTGGCTGGGATCTGCTGCAGAGCGAAGCGCTGTCCCAGGTGCTGGACGCGCGTGGCTGCGATTTCCTGCACGTCTCCAGCGGCGGCCTGGATGAGCGCCAGAAGATCAGCGTCGGGCCGGGCTACCAGGTGCCGTTCGCGGCCGCGATCAAGGCCAAGGTGCGCATGCCGGTCATCGCGGTGGGGATGATCACCGAACCGGAGCAGGCCGAATCGATCCTGCGTCATCGCCACGCCGATGCCATCGCCCTGGCCCGCGGCATCCTCTACGACCCGCGCTGGCCCTGGCACGCGGCAGCCGCGCTGGGCGACAGCGTGGTGCCGGCCGCGCAGTACCTGCGCTGCGAGCCGCGTGAGGCACGCGGCGTGTTCACCCCGCGCTGAAGGTCATGCCCGCCAGGCCGGCGGCAGGCCGGCCTGCAGGTGATCGAACAGTGCACGGATCCTGGCGGTGAAGTCGCGGCGGTCACTGACGCAGAAATAGACCTCCATCGGCTCCGGGCGCCATGCGCTGTCCGCGCCGAACACCGCCTGCAACCGGCCATCGCGCAGGAAGGGATCGGCCACGAAGGCCGCCAGCCGGGTGATGCCGGCACCGGCCGCGGCCAGTTCGGCCAGCGCGTCGATGTCATCGCACACCATGCCGGGCGGCAGCGGCGCATCCGCGCGCTGGTCGCCCTTGCGCAGGCCCCAGCGCAGAGGCCGCCCATCGGTGGGGAAACGATGCAGCACCCCCCGATGGCCGCGCAGATCGGACGGCTCCTGTGGCCAGCCATGCGCCTGCAGGTAGGCAGGCGAGGCGCAGAAGACGAAGGGGATGCGTGCCAGCGGCCGCGCCACGACGCCGTCCTCCAGCTGCGCACCGATGCGGATGCTGGCATCGACCGCCTCCGGACCATGCTGCACGGCCCGGTCGGACAGCCGCAGTTCCAGCTGCAGCTGCGGATAGCGTTGCTGCAGTGAAGGCAGCAGGGGGGCCAGCACGTGGCGGCCGAACGCGCGGCTGCTGGCGATGCGCAATGGCCCGGCCGGCTCGATGTCACCGCTGGTGACCAGGGCCTGCGCCCGCGCCAGATCGGTTTCGATGTGGCGCACCTGCGCCAGGTACAGGGCCCCGGCCTCGCTCAGCGCCAGCTGGCGCGTGCTGCGGTTCAGCAGGCGCACGCCCAGGTGTGCCTCCAGGCGATGGATGTTCTGGCCCACGGCGGTGGCGCTGATGCCAAGGCTGCGGGCCGCAGCGGCAATGCTGCCGGTGTCTGCGGTACGGGTGAAGCTGCGGATCAGCTGCAACAGGTTCATGACCCGCCAGCGTGCCACGAAAGACGGCCACGATCACTTGGAACTGTCCGAAGCGGTTCGTTGCATCGGTGACAATGGATCACGCGGGCGGGGTGCTGCCCTACACTTGCAGGATGCGACCCGATTCCATCCTCACCCTGTCCTGCCCCGACCGTACCGGCATCGTCTACCGCGTGTCGGGCCTGTTGTTCGATCATGGCTGCAACATTCTCGACGCCCAGCAGTTCGGCGACGAGGAAAGCGGCCGGTTCTTCCTGCGCGTGCATTTCGACCGCGACGCCAGCCTGCCCCTGGACACGGTACATGCGTCCATGGCAGCACTGGCCCGCGAGTTCGGCATGGACTGGCAGCTGCAGGACGGTCGGCGTCGTGCGCGCCTGCTGGTGCTGGTCAGCAAGCAGGGGCACTGCCTGAATGACCTGCTGTTCCGTGCGCACAGCGGGCAGCTGAAAGTGGATATCGCGGCAGTGGTGTCCAACCATGCCGATTTCGCACCGCTGGCTGCGTCCTACGGCGTGCCGTTCCACCATCTGCCGGTGAACGCGGATACGCGTGCGGTGCAGGAACAGCAGATCATCGATCTGGTCGAACACGAGCGTATCGACCTGGTGGTGCTGGCGCGCTACATGCAGATTCTTTCACCCACCCTGTGCCGCGCGCTGGCCGGCCGGGCGATCAACATCCATCACAGCTTCCTGCCCAGCTTCAAGGGCGCGCAGCCCTATCACCAGGCGCACGCGCGCGGGGTCAAGATCATCGGCGCAACCGCGCACTATGTCACCGAGGATCTGGACGAAGGTCCGATCATCGAACAGGACGTGGCCCGGGTCGATCATGCGATGACGCCGCGCGACCTGGTACGCCTGGGCAGCGATACCGAATCGCAGGTGCTGGCGCGTGCCGTGCGCCGCCATGTGGAGCACCGCATCCTGCTCAACGGGCACCGCACGGTGGTGTTCCGCTGATACCTGCCCGGCCGGACGTGCGTCAGAGGATCCCGATCCCCGCAGTGCCCAGTGCTTCGCGCACCATCCCGTCGTTGGCCTCGGTCACCGGCCGGGTCAGGTCCCAGAGGAATTTCACCCTGAAGCCGGACGTGGCTGCGTCCTGCGCGCTCCACAGCACGCAGTAGTCGCGGGCCAGGCCACAGACGTGCACCTCGTCGATGCCGCGCTCGTGCAGCCAGCCGGCCAGGCCAGTGGCGGGGCGCCCGCCATCGGGGCCGTGGTTCTCGCGGAAGGCGCTGTAGGAATCCACCTGCTGGCGGGTGCCCTTGCGCAGGATCAGGTCGGCCATGTTCCAGTCCACCTGCGGATGCAGGGCGGCACCGGCGCTGCCCTGCACGCAGTGGTCCGGCCACAGGGTCTGAGGTTGCGCATGCAGCAGGATCGTTTCGAACGGACGATGGCCGGGGTACTGGCTGGCGAACGAAGCATGGTCCGCGGGATGCCAGTCCTGGGTGGCCACCACGGTGCGGTAGCGGCGCTGCGCCAGCAGCTGCGCGATCGGCGCGACCAGCGCATCGCCGCGGTCGCAGGCCAGCGCGCCACCGGGCATGAAGTCCGGCTGCAGATCGATCACCAGCAGGGCGACAGTGGCGGGCAGGGTGGGCATGGACGTTCCAGCGCGGCGGAAGAGGCGACCAGCGTGGCCGCCCCCTCGCCACACGTCAATCGCCCTGCGGCGTTTCGTTGTCCTGGCCGTAATACAGCAGCCCGATCCGGATCCGCTCGCGGCCGGTCTCCCGGCGGTGCCGGTTGGCATCGCGCAGCGAGTACACGCAGCCACAGTACTCCTGCTGGTAGAACCGCTCGCGCTTGCTGATCTCGATCATGCGGCTGGCACCACCGCCCTTGCGCCAGTTGTAATCCCAGTACTGCAGGCCCTCGTAGCGCGCCGCGGCGCGGATGCCGCAGTCATTGATCTGCGCCATGTTCTTCCAGCGCGAGATGCCCAGCGACGAGCTGATGGTGTCGTAGCCGTGCTCATGCGCGTACAGCGCCGTGCGCTCGAAGCGCATGTCGAAGCACATCGTGCAGCGGATGCCGCGCTCGGGTTCGTTCTCCATGCCGCGCGCGCGGCTGAACCAGTTGTCGGTGTCGTAGTCGCAGTCGATGAAGGGGATGCCATGCTGCTCGGCGAAGCGGATGTTCTCCTGCTTGCGAAGCTCGTATTCCTTCACCGGATGGATGTTGGGGTTGTAGAAGAAGATCGCGTAGTCGATCCCGGAGGCGGTGATCGCCTCCATCACTTCGCCGGAGCAGGGCGCACAGCACGAATGCAGCAGCAGGCGCTTGCCGTCGGCGGGCAGGGACAGGGTGGGGCGTTGGAGCTCGGTCATCATCAGGTACCGCACGGACCGCCGGCAACGGCGGCGGCCCGTGCATCGGGGTGGAGAGACAGGTCAGGCGACGCGGGCGTCGGCGTGCTCGGCACGCAGTTCCACTGCGGCGGCAACCAGTGCCTGCAGTGCAGCGCGGGTTTCCGGCCAGCCACGAGTCTTCAGCCCGCAGTCCGGGTTGACCCACAGCTGCTCCGGCTTCAGCACGGCCAGCGCCTTGCGCAGCAGGTCCACCATCTCCGCCTTGTCCGGCACGCGGGGGGAGTGGATGTCATACACGCCCGGGCCGATCTCGTTGGGATAGTTGAACTTCACGAAGGCATCCAGCAGTTCCATGCGCGAGCGCGAGGTCTCGATCGAGATCACGTCCGCGTCCATTGCCGCCACCGAGTGGATGATGTCGTTGAACTCTGAATAGCACATGTGGGTGTGGATCTGGGTGGCATCGCGCACGCCGCTGGTACTGATGCGGAACGACTCCACCGCCCAGTCCAGGTAGGCGCGCCAGTGGGCGCGGCGCAACGGCAACCCCTCGCGGATGGCCGGCTCGTCCACCTGGATCACGCCGATGCCGGCTGCTTCCAGGTCCTGCACTTCGTCCCGAAGGGCCAGCGCGATCTGCCGGCAGGTCACATCGCGTTCCTGGTCGTCGCGCACGAACGACCACTGCAGTACCGTCACCGGACCGGTCAGCATGCCCTTCATCGGCTTGTCGGTGAGCGATTGCGCGTAACTGGACCAGCGCACCGTCATCGGCTGCGGGCGGCTGACGTCGCCGAAGATCACCGGCGGTTTGACGCAGCGCGAGCCATAGCTCTGCACCCAGCCGTTGCCGGTGAAGGCGAAGCCTTCCAGCTGCTCGCCGAAGTACTCGACCATGTCGTTGCGCTCGAATTCGCCGTGGACCAGCACGTCCAGGCCCAGCGCTTCCTGCACGCGTACCGCATGCGCGGTCTGCTGTTCCAGGAAGGCCTCGTACTCGGCCAGGCCCAGCTTGCCGGACTTGTGCCGGGCGCGTGCCTCGCGCACCTCCAGCGTCTGCGGGAAGGAACCGATCGTGGTGGTGGGCAGCAGCGGCAGCTGCAGCGCCGCATGCTGCGCTGCGCGGCGCTGCGGGTAGGCGGTGTGCCGCTGCGCATCGGCAACGGTCAGCGCGGCCAGGCGTGCGGCCACGGCCGGGTTGTGTACGCGTGGCGAGCGACGACGCCCCTCCAGCGCAGCGCGGTTGGCAGCCAGGCCCGCTTCCGCATCCGCCCTGCCATCGAGCGCGTCGGCCAGCAGGCGCAGTTCCTGAAGCTTCTGCCGGGAGAACGCCAGCCAGCCCTTCAGTTCGTCATCAAGCTTCTTTTCCAGCGCAAGATCCACGGGCGTGTGCAGCAGGGAACAGGACGGTGCCAGCCAGAGCCGGTCGGCGCCGCGGTCCACCTGGGCAAACCGGGCCAGGATCAGTGCGTTGTCCAGATGGGTGCGCCAGATGTTGCGGCCGTTGACCAGGCCGGCCGACAGCACGCGCTCGGCCGGCAGCGCCTTCAACACGGCGTCCAGCTGCTCCGGCGCGCGCACCAGGTCCACGTGCAGTCCGTCCACCGGCAGGCCGGTGGCCAACGCCAGGTTGTCCTCGAGCGCACCGAAATAGGTCGCGACCAGCAGTTTCGGACGCCGTGCCGTGGCCAACCGGGCATAGGCGCGCTCATAGGCTGCCTGCGCACCGGCGTCGAGATCCTGCACCAGCAGCGGCTCATCCAGCTGCACCCAGTCGGCACCGGCGTCGGCCAGCTGGCCGAGCAGCTGCGCATAGGCCGGCAGCAGCGCATCCAGCAGGTCCAGCGCGGCGCTGCCGTCGGTGGTCTTGGACAGCAGCAGGAAGCTCACCGGCCCCAGCAGCACCGGACGGGTGTGGATGCCCAGCGCCCTGGCCTCGTTGAACTCGGCCAGCGGCTTGTCACCGCGCAGGGCGAAGGCCTGGTCCGCGTGCAGTTCCGGCACCAGATAGTGATAGTTGGTGTCGAACCACTTGGTCATCTCCAGCGCGCGCAGGTCGATGCCATCGCGCTGCAGGCCACGGGCCGTGGCGAAGTAGGCGGCCAGTGGATCGTGCGCGGCCAGTTCGCGGTAGCGTTCGGGAATGGCATCGAACAGCCATGCGGTGTCGAGCACCTGGTCGTACAGGCTGAAGTCGTTGCTCGGCGGTACATCGACGCCGGCCTCGATCTGCAGCTGCCAGTGCCGGGCACGCAGCGCCGCGGCGGTGGCCTGCAGGGTGGCGGCGTCGTCCTCGCCGGCCCAGTGGCGTTCGAGCGCCCGCTTCAGTTCGCGCTTGGCGCCGATGCGGGGAAAGCCCAGGTTGGTAACAGTGGTCATTGCAGCGTGTCCTCATTGCATGTCGGCATTGAGGAACGAAGGAACCGCAGGACGACGCGTGCCGTTGCCGGCCCACGGGCGTCTTGCCAGCGACCTTCGCCCCCGCGGGCGAACCGGATGCCGTGAAAAGGACGCACGTGGCCGCGCACCCTGCAGGCGCAGGACGACGACGGCCCCGGCAACCTCCCCGCGGAGATTCCAGGTCGAGTCAGGGGACGGTCGTGTCCCCCGGCCGGGGCCGGTATTCGGGCTGTTGGACACGGGCCGCAGCCCACCTACTACCTGCCGCTTCCCAGGCGCAAGCCCAGTGCTGTTGGCAGGATTCGTTTCCATTCACCGCTGCGGGGCAGCTCCGGAATGGGCGCGCGAAGCACCTTCACCGGATTCCCGTTTAAATTCATCCCTTCATTCGTATGAAGAGATGAATACCTTCGGCGTGCACAAGGTAGGCCGGTTGGCAGCAATGGTCAAGGCCCCGGATCACACCACCGGGATGTGGCGCCTTTCTCAGGCCGTGAGAGGCCGGCTTGCGATACTGGCAACCGACGGACGGGAGGTGACGTGTGGCGGCGAAGTACTGCGATCTGGTCATGAAAGGTGGCATCACCAGCGGCATCGTGTACCCCAATGCGGTACTGGCGCTGGCGCGCGAGTATCGCTTCAAGAGCATCGGTGGCACCTCGGCGGGCGCCATCGCCGCCGCGGTGGCGGCGGCGGCGGCCTATGGTGATCGTCGCCAGCAGGCGGGCGAGCCGCTGCCCGGCGATGCCGGGTACGGTGGATTGTCGGCAGTGTCGGCGCAGCTGTCGCGGCGCGGGTTCATCTACGGTCTGTTCCAGCCGGCGCGCGGCGCGCGTGCAGCCTATCGGCTGCTGGTGGTGCTGACCGGCAATGCAGGCTGGCCCCGCAAGCTGCTGTGCCTGGCCATCGCCGTGTTCCAGATCGCGCCGCTGGAAGTGCTGGTGTCGCTGGCATTGCTGCTTGCGCTGGGCGCGTGGGGCGGCGGCTGGAGTGGAGTGGCGGCAACGTTGCTGCCGTCCCTGCTGTGCGCCTACGGCGCTGGCGTGGCCGGGGCCGCGCTGCGGGTCGCGCGGGTGGCACGACGCAATCTGCTGGGCCTGTGCAGCGGCCTCGGCAGCGACGCGCGCCGGCCGGCGTTGACGGAATGGCTGCACGGCTGCCTGCAGCAGCTGTCAGGCAAGCCGGCCGATGTGCCGCTCACCTTTGCCGACCTGCACGATGCGCCGCGCTATGCCGACGAGCCGGACAGCCCGCATGCCATCACCCTGCAGATGATCACCACCTGCGTATCGCACAACGAACCCCGCACGCTGCCGCTGGGCGGCGCGCAGTTCTGGTTCCTGCGCGAAGAGTTCGACCAGCTGTTCCCGGCCAGCGTGGTGCAGTGGCTGGTCAACCATGCGGGGCCGCCGCTGGGCGTGGATGGACGACTCTATTACCGCCTGCCCCAGGGGCCGCAGCTGCCGGTACTGGTCGCAACGCGGATGAGCCTGAGTTTCCCGCTGCTGATCAGCGCAGTGCCGCTGCATGAGCCCTCGCGCCGCGAGCGCCGCTGCGAGCCTGGGGCGACCGCCTCCGATCCGGAACACAACGTGGCCGACAGCATGGAGGGGCTGACCAGTGCCGGCCAGGCCTGCGGCCCGGTGATCACCGCCTTCCGCATCTGCTGGTTCTCCGATGGGGGCATCAGCAGCAACTTCCCGATCCATCTGTTCGACGCGGCGCTGCCGCGCTGGCCGACCTTCGCCATCAACCTGGTCTATCCGCAGCATGCGGAGGAGGTCGGTTCCGGCGGCAACGCACGGCAGGCGCTGGAGCGATCGGTGTTCCTGCCCAGCGAAAACCGTCATGGCTGGCAACGCACCTACCAGTCCATCGCCGCACCGGTGGCCGCCGGCGAGCTCGGCCGTTTCCTGTTCGCGGTGGTGGCAACCATGCAGAACTGGCGCGACCTGCTGCAGGCGCGTGCTCCGGGCTATCGCGACCGCATCGTGCACGTCACCCTGCAGGGTGATGAGGGCGGCATGAACCTGGACATGCCGCAGGAGGTGCTGACCCGCATCGCCGACAAGGGCAGCCTGGCCGGTGCGCGCTTCTGCGCGTTCTCCTTCGAGAATCACTACTGGATCCGCTGGCGCAACCTGGCCTCGGCCTACCAGCGTTACACGCTGGAAGTGGCGCGTACCGACGATCCCGCGCAGCAGGTGCTGGCCTATCGGGCGGCGTACACGATGGTGGCTGCCGGCGTGCCGTCGCCACCGTCGTACAAGCTGGGCTCGGAGGACAAGCGGCTGGCGTCACAGCAGTTGTGGGGGCTGATGGTCGAACAGGGCCGCAGCTGGGAGGATCTCGGCCCGGACCTCACCGACGGCGCACCACGGCCGCTGCCGCAGATGAAGGTGACGCCGATCTACTGACCGCTGCCGCAGCCGATTGAACTGTTCTGGTGGGTGCCGACCTTGTCTCGTGGGTGCCGACCTTGGTCGGCACGATATGATCCCTGCGGCGGCTCATCGCCAGGGTTCGTGTCGACCAAGGTCGACACCCACCAGGGCAATGCGTCGTTCTGACAGCGTGAGCGCCACGGAATGCCAGCTTTTGCCGTTGCCGTTGCTTCGGCTTCTGCAGGTGCAGGGCGCAGCCCTGCCGAACCAACCCTATCGCCCCGGTAACTGCGCGAACGCGCGCTGCATGCAGTCCTCGCGTGGGCACACCCGGCAACCCGGGCCGATCGAAACCGAATTGCCGGGGCTCTGCACATCCAGCCCCAGCGAATACACCAGCCGCTCGGCATGCTGCAGGTCGCAGCCCAGCGCTACTGCGAAAGTCTTGCGTGGTTGGCCGTGACCAACCGGGCCGCTGCTGACCTGCCGGGCCAGCCAGAAGTGGCGCCGCCCATCGGGCATGCGCGCGGTCTGGGTCAGGATGCGGCCGGGCTGGTTGAACGCCTCGTAGACGATCCACAGCGGGCATGAGCCACCCACCTGCGAGAAGTGGAAGTCGGTGGCCGAGTGACGCTTGGAGACGTTGCCGGCGCGGTCCACACGGATGAAGAAGAACGGCAGGCCGGGCGCGCTGCGGCGGGCCAGCGTGCTCAGCCGGTGGCAGACTGCTTCGAAGCCGACACCGAACTGGTGCGCCAGCAGCTCGATGTCGTAGCTGCTGGCTTCGGCCGCACGCAGGAAGCGCAGGTAGGGCATTACCAGGGCCCCGGCGAAATAGTTCGACAGGCCGATGCGCGCCTGCGCGATGCGCGCCTCGTCGCTGAATCCGGCGCGGGCAATCACCGCATCGATCTGCGGCAGGTAGCCGTGCAGTGCAAGTTCGGCAGCCATCTGGAAGGCCTGCTGGCCCGGCTCCAGATAGTCCGGCAGCCACAGCCGGCGGGCACCGGCATCGTACTGGCGCTTTTCGCGCCCAGCCTTCAATGCGGTTACTTCCACCAGCACGCCGTGGCGATCAGCCAGCAACTGGCGCAGGCGCGGGGCGACGTGCCCCGGCGACAGTCCCCATTCGGCGAACAACCGCTCGGCCAGCTCATCCAGCTCCGGGATGTGGTTGTGCATGCGGTTGAAGAACTCGCGCACCTGGTCGCCCGCCGGCAGGGTGCTGCCGGCACCGGGTTCGCCCAGCTGAAACTCCAGTGCGGCGGCATGTTCCCGCAACGCCAGGTGGCGGCGATGCAGGTCCAGCAGCGCCCGGCTTACCTGCGGCAGGTTGCCGGCCAGTGCCCGCAGCTCGGTGGCACTGACGTCGGCCAGCCCCAGGTCCCGCAGGGTTTCGGCCAATGATTCCTGCAACGCGGCGGGTTCATCCTCGTCGAACAGGGCGGAAACGTCGCCCAACACCTCCCCCAGCTTCTTCTGCACGGCGGGCGTCAACGGGCGCTTGTTGCGCTCGATCTGGTTCAGGTAGCTGGCAGACAGGCCCAGGGCGCGGGCCAGGTCGATCTGGCTGTAGCCGCGCTGCTCGCGCAGGCGCAGCAGGCGCAGGCCCAACTGGCGCTGTGAGGATGGCAGATTCACAGAATTAACAGGAATCGTGAGGGGTGTTGGCCAGATTAAGCGGATTCAGGCCGGAAATCGAGCGGGTGCCTGTGAATAATGCCAAGCATCTTTCGCACCCCTGGATGTCGTCATGACTGTTGCAGCGCCCCGTATCCGCATGCTGATCGATGGCCAGTTCGTCGAATCGGCGACCTCCCACTGGCAGGACGTGATCAACCCGGCCACCCAGGACGTGCTGGCCCAGGTCCCGTTCGCCACCACTGCTGAAGTGGACGCTGCCGTGGCCGCCGCCAAGGAAGCGTTCAAGACCTGGCGCAAGACCCCGATCGGCACCCGTGCGCGCATCTTCCTGAAGTACCAGCAGCTGATCCGCGAGAACATGAGCGAGCTGGCGCACATCCTCACCGCCGAACAGGGCAAGACCCTGCCGGATGCCGAAGGCGATGTGTTCCGCGGCCTGGAAGTGGTCGAGCACGCCGCCGCCATCGGCAACCTGCAGCTGGGCGAGCTGGCCAACAACGTGGCCAACGGCGTGGATACCTACACGATCATGCAGCCGCTGGGCGTGTGCGCCGGCATCACCCCGTTCAACTTCCCGGCGATGATTCCGCTGTGGATGTTCCCGATGGCCATCGCCACCGGCAACACCTTCATTCTCAAGCCGTCCGAGCAGGACCCGATGGTCACCATGCGCCTGGTTGAACTGGCGCTGGAAGCCGGCATTCCGAAGGGCGTGCTGAATGTCGTCCACGGTGGCGAGGAAGTGGTCAACGCGATCTGCGACCACCCGGACATCAAGGCGGTCTCCTTCGTGGGTTCCACCCGCGTGGGTACCCACGTGTACAACCGTGCGTCGCTGGCCGGCAAGCGCGTGCAGTGCATGATGGGCGCCAAGAACCACGCCGTGGTGCTGCCGGATGCCAACAAGGAGCAGACCCTCAATGCGATGGTCGGTGCCGCCTTCGGTGCCGCTGGCCAGCGCTGCATGGCGGCCTCCACGCTGGTGCTGGTGGGTGAAGCGCGCGGCTGGGTGCAGGATCTGGTGGCCAAGGCCAAGACCCTGAAGGTCAGCGGTGGCACCGTGTCCGGTACCGATGTCGGCCCGGTGATTTCCTGCAGCGCGCGCGAGCGCGTGGAAGGCCTGATCGCCTCGGGCGTGGAGCAGGGCGCGCAGCTGGTGCTCGACGGCCGCAATCCGCAGGTCGATGGCTTCGAGAAGGGCAACTTCGTCGGCCCGACCATCTTTGCCGGTGTCACCACCGACATGCGCATCTACCAGGAAGAAATCTTCGGGCCGGTGCTGGTGATCCTGGAAGCGGAAACGCTGGAAGACGCCATCGCGATGGTCAACAGCAACCCGAACGGCAACGGCACCGCACTGTTCACCCAGTCCGGCGCGGCCGCGCGCAGGTTCCAGGAAGACATCGACGTCGGCCAGGTCGGCATCAACGTGCCGATCCCGGTGCCGGTGCCGCTGTTCTCCTTCACCGGCTCGCGTGCCTCCAAGCTGGGTGACCTCGGCCCGTACGGCAAGCAGGTGGTGCTGTTCTACACCCAGACCAAGACCGTCACCGCGCGCTGGTTCGATGACGAGACGCTGAGCCACGGCGTCAACACCACGATCAGCCTGAAGTAACGGCAGGAGCAGCCATGAGCCACTCGATGACGACGGAACTGGAAGAAGCGCAGCAGGCCTACCGCGAGGCCGCCCGTGACTTCGCACTGGCCGAACTGGCGCCGCACGCCGCGCGATGGGATGCGGAGGGCATCTTTCCGCGCGAGGCGATCGCCAAGGCCGGTGAACTGGGCTTCTGCGGTCTGTACATGGACCCGGAAGTGGGCGGCAGCGGCCTGAGCCGGCTGGACGCCGCCGTCGTCATCGAGGAGCTCGCCAGCGTCGATCCCTCGACCGCGGCCTACATCAGCATCCACAACATGGCCTCGTGGATGGTGTCCAAGTGGGGTCAGCCGGCACTGCGCGATGCGTGGGGCAACGATCTGGCGGCGGGCATCAAGCTGGCCTCGTACTGCCTGACCGAACCAGGCGCCGGTTCCGATGCGGCCTCGCTGAAAACCACCGCCGTGCGCGATGGCGACCACTTCGTGCTGAACGGCGCCAAGGCCTTCATCTCCGGCGCCGGCGCCACCGAACTGCTGGTGGTGATGGCGCGCACCGGCGGTGCCGGTGCCGGCGGCGTCAGCGCCATTGCGGTGCCGTCGGACCTGCCGGGCATCAGCTTCGGCCGCAAGGAAGAGAAGATGGGCTGGAACAGCCAGCCCACCCGTGGCATCACCTTCGAGAACGTCCGCGTGCCGGTCAGCCACCTTCTGGGAGAGGAAGGCGGTGGCTTCAAGCTGGCGATGAAGGGACTCGATGGCGGCCGCATCAACATCGCCGCCTGTTCGCTGGGTGCCGCGCAGGGCGCGCTGGATGCCGCACGCCGCTACATGGGCGAGCGTCGCCAGTTCGGCAAGGCGCTGGCCGAGTTCCAGGCACTGCAGTTCAAGCTGGCCGACATGGTCACCCAGCTGGTGGCCGCCCGGCAGATGGTGCATACCGCCGCGCGCAAGCTCGATGCCGGCGCCAGCGACGCCAACGTGTGGTGCGCAATGGCCAAGCGCTTCGCCACCGATGCCGGTTTCACTGTCTGCAACGAAGCGCTGCAGATCCACGGCGGCTACGGCTACATCCGCGAATACCCGATCGAACGCCTGCTGCGTGACTGCCGCGTGCACCAGATCCTGGAAGGCACCAACGAGATCATGCGGGTGATCGTTGCCCGTCACCTGCTCAACACCGAAGAGGAACTGCGATGAAGGATTGGCGTACCCAGGAGCACGTGGGCCTGAAGGTCGAGGCCGATGGCCACACCGCCGTGGTCACCCTGCACAACCCGCCGGCGCATACCTGGACCGTGCACAGCCTGTCCGCGCTGCGCGACCTGGTGGCTGCGCTCAATGCGGACCGCGACATCTACGCGCTGGTGATCACCGGTGACGGCGAAAAGTTCTTCTCCGCCGGCGCGGATCTGAACCAGTTCGCCTCCGGCGACAAGGCCGCCGCGCGCGAGGCCGCACGCCGCTTCGGCGAAGCCTTCGAGGCGCTGTCCGGCTTCCGCGGCGTGTCGATCGCCGCAATCAACGGCTATGCGATGGGCGGCGGGCTGGAATGCGCGCTGGCCTGCGACCTGCGCATCATCGAAGACCACGCCCAGGTCGCGCTGCCGGAGGCCACCGTCGGCCTGCTGCCGTGCGCCGGTGGTACCCAGAACCTGCCACGGCTGGTGGGCGAGGGCTGGGCCAAGCGCATGATCCTGCTGGGCGAGCGCATCAATGCCGAGACCGCGCTGCGCATCGGCCTGGCCGAGGAGAAGGTCGGCAAGGGCGAGTCCAAGGCGCTGGCGCTGGAATGGGCGAAAAAGGCCGGCAAGCAGAGCCCGACCAGCATCGCGGCCTGCAAGACGCTGGTGCAGTCCACCCGCACCGGTACCCACGCCTCGGCGCTGGTGGCCGAACGCGAGGCCTTCGTCGATCTGTTCGATACCGCCGACCAGGTCGAGGGCGTGAACGCCTTCCTGGAAAAGCGCGCCGCGCAGTGGAAGAACGCATGACCACGGTCGCCGACGAAGCGCCGGTCCTGTTCGAAGAGCGCGTGGCCGGCAATGGCGCGCGCATCGGCATCGCCACGCTGAACGCGCCGCGCACGCTCAATGGCTTCTCGCTGCCGATGGCGCACCTGCTGCTGAAGCAGCTCAATGCCTGGGCCGACGACGACGGCATCGCGATGGTGGTGCTGCAGGGCGCCGGTGAAAAGGCGTTCTGCGCCGGCGGTGACCTGCACAGCCTGTACCAGAGCATGCGTGCGTTCCGCGAGGCCGGCCGCAGCGATATCCGCGACAACGACTACGCCGCTGAATTCTTCGACGTCGAGTACCGCGTGGATTACCTCATCCACACCTATGCCAAGCCGATCCTGTGCTGGGGCCATGGCATCGTCATGGGAGGGGGCATCGGCCTGATGTCCGGTGCCAGCCACCGCGTGGTCAGCGAGCGCTCCAAGCTCGCGTTCCCGGAGATCACCGTCGGTCTGTTCCCGGACGTGGGTGGCAGCTGGCTGCTGCCGCGCGTGCCGGGCAAGGGTGGCTTGTTCCTGGCCTTGACCGGTGCATTGCTCAACCCGGGCGATGCGATCTATGCCGGCCTGGCCGACGTGCACGTGGCCGAAGCGCGCCGCAGCGATGTGTTCGATGCACTGCTGCAGGTGGCCTGGTCGCGCGACGCCGCGAGCAACCACGAGCGCCTGGGCCACCTGTTGCAATCGTACGCCAGCGATGCCGCGACCGGTCCGCTGCTGGCCAATGCGGCGAAGGTCGACGCACTGTGCGACGGCGATGACCTCGATGCCATCGTCGAAGGCATCGCCCACCTGCAGACCGACGATGCCTGGCTGCAGGCCGCCCAGAAGACCCTCGCGGCCGGCGCGCCCGGTTCGGCGCGGCTGGCGTTCGAGCTGCAGCGCCGCAGCGCGGGCCAGGATCTGGCTGCGGTCTACCGCCTGGAATACATCGTCGCCCTGCACTGCGCCGCCCACGGCGATTTCGCCGAAGGCATCCGTGCGCTGCTGATCGACAAGGACCGCACGCCGGCGTGGAACCCGGCCACGCTGGCCGAAGCCAGCGCCCTGTGGGCCGATACGTTCTTCGCTTCGCCCTGGGCCGATGCCGCGCATCCGCTGGCCGACCTGGGTACCCCTGCCGCTGAAAGGAGCCTGGCATGAGCCGCATTGCATTCATTGGGTTGGGCAACATGGGTGGCCCGATGGCCGCCAATCTGGTCAAGAACGGCCACACCGTGCGCGTGTTCGATCTGGTGCCGGCCGCCGTGCAGGCCGCCGTCGACGCCGGTGCCGGTGCCGCGTCGTCAGCACGTGACACCCTGGCCGACGCCGAGGTGGTGATCTCGATGCTGCCGGCCAGTCGCCACGTCGAAGGCCTGTACCTGGGCGATGACGGCATCCTCGCCGCGATTCCGGCCGGTGCGCTGGTCATCGACTGCAGCACGATCGCTCCGGCCAGCGCCCGCAAGGTGTCCGAAGCGGCGGCCGCACGCGGCCTGCAGATGATCGATGCACCGGTTTCCGGCGGCACGGCCGGTGCCCAGGCCGGCACCCTCACCTTCATCGTTGGTGGTGAAGAGGATGCACTGGAGCGTGCGCGCCCGGTGCTGCAGGCGATGGGCAGGAACATCTTCCACGTTGGCGCCAGTGGTGCCGGCCAGGTGGCCAAGCTGTGCAACAACATGGCGCTGGGCGTGATCATGGCCGTCACCGGCGAGGCCATCGCACTGGGTGTGGCGCACGGTCTGGACCCGAAGGTGCTGTCGCAGATGATGGCGGTGAGCACCGGCCGCAGCTGGGCCACCGAAGTGTGCAATCCGTGGCCGGGCGTGCTGGAGAATGCGCCGGCCTCGCGTGGCTACAGCGGCGGCTTCGGCAGCGACCTGATGCTCAAGGACATGGGCCTGGCAGTGGAAGCGGCGATGAGTGTCGGCGCCTCGATCCCGCTGGGTGAAGTGGCCCGCAACCTGTATTCGATGAATCACCAGGCCGGGCGCGGCAAGCTGGATTTCTCCAGCGTCGTACAGCTCATCACCAGCGAGAAGTAAGCGAATGCGTCCCCGGCCGCGTGCCGGGGCCCACCCGGGGTGGGATGGGCGGATGCCTGGTTTCGACCGGTATCCGCCCATTTTTTTGCGGTCAGGCGACGATCAGCGTCACGTCGATGTTGCCGCGGGTGGCATTCGAGTACGGACACACGATGTGCGCCTTCTGCACAAGCGCCTCAACCTGCTCGCGCGGCACGCCCGGCACGTTGATGGTCAGCTCGGCCTCGATGCCGAAGCCGGTCGGGATCTGGCCGATGCCCACCTTGCCGGTCACGGTGGTGTCAGCCGGCAGCGCGACCTTGGCTTGGCCGGCCACGAACTTCAGCGCGCCCAGGAAGCAGGCCGAGTAGCCAGCGGCGAACAGCTGCTCCGGATTGGTGCCCGGGCCGCCCGCGCCGCCCAGCTCGCGCGGGGTCGACAGCTGAATGTCGAGCACGTTGTCGGAGGAGACGGAACGGCCTTCGCGGCCGCCGGTGGAGGTCGCCTGGGCGGTGTACAGAACCTTTTCGATGGACATCGGGATGCTCCTGGTCAGTGGGTGGTAGTGCGTTGGAGCCTACTTTGCCCGCTTTCCAAGGACGATGGGTGACAGACCGTCCGAGAAATTTGATCGATCGTCCTGCCTGTCTAGATCGTCCATTCCCGATCGGTGGTGAACATGATGGTCAGCCAGCGATCCGGCGAGGCTTCGCCCAGTGCATCGCCGATCTCGTCACGCAGCTGGTCCCACTCCCGCAGGGGCCGCGGCGGATCATCGGCCGGGACCACGAAGAACAGCTCGATCTGCTCGCCACGTCCCACCTGCGCCACATAGCTTCGGTGTTCGACGAAGCCATGCCTGGCGACGATCGTGCGCGCCACTGCGTCCACGTGGGCCTGCAGCTCTGGCGGGGTCACCAGCAGGATGCCGGCCAATGCCCGCCGTACCGTGCCCAGCGGCGCGATCATCACCAGTACGCAGACGAAGGCGAGGATGGCCGGATCGATGTACGGCCCGATCCAGTCCCACGCGGTGCCACGCACCAGCGCGCCGCCCAGGAAGGCGACCAGATAGCAGGCCGACATGCTGGCCGCGATCATCCAGTTTTTCGCGTCCAGCGCGATGAACTCCGAACCGATGCGGCGGTTGGCGCGCAGCACGAACACGCCCAGCGCTGCCTCGGCCAGCAGCGACAGCGCGGCGAAGATCATCGCCGGCCCCAGCGCGATGTGGCGGCCGCCGGACATCAGCGCGTCCACGGCATTGACCAGTGCATACAGCGCCGCACCGATCATCAGCGTGCCGCTCACGCCCAGCACGATCGGTTCCAGGTGCCAGAAGCCCATGGTGAAGCGCTGGTTGAGGCGCGACTGCAGCGCATCGGTGTTGGTCGACAGCGCGATCAGGCGCGCGACCAGCAGCGACAGCCAGGTCATCACCACATCGATCAGCCCGTAGATGCCATCGAAGATGATGAGCGAGGAATTGGCCAGCAGGCCGAACACCACCGCAGTCAGCGCCAGCAGCAACGCACCGGCAATCGACAGGCGCAGCACCCCCTGTTCGGTGGTGGGGTCGAAGAAGTGGGGGCGATCGGTAGCCATGACCCGATTGTAGAGCGGAGCCATGCTCCGCTGCGTCTGGCGGCCGGCCGCGCTACCTTCATGCAGCCGCTTCCCGTAGACTGCGCCCCTCCCACGTACCGACACCCGCCTGCAGTGATCACGCCACCCTGACCCTTGCCGCACATCGGCAGCCGGCCCGCCCGGCTCAGGAACCCGTGTCTTTCCACTGCAGCGCCATGCGGCCACGCCCGCCTGCGCGCGGAGCTTTCCCATGCAAACGTCCTATCCCCTGCGCCAGCAATGGCTCGGCAACGTCCGTGGCGACCTGTTGTCCGGCATCGTCGTCGCCCTGGCCCTGATTCCCGAGGCCATCGCCTTCTCGCTCATTGCCGGCGTCGACCCCAAGGTCGGCCTGTACGCCGCCTTCTCCATCGCCGTCATCACCGCCATCGCGGGTGGCCGCCCCGGCATGATCTCTGCTGCCACTGGCGCGATGGCGCTGGTGATGGTCGACCTGGTGAAGGATCACGGCCTGCAGTACCTGTTCGCCGCCAGCATCCTGGCCGGCTTGCTGCAGGTGCTGGCAGGCGTGTTCAAACTGGGCTCGCTGATGCGCTTCGTCTCGCGCTCGGTCATCACCGGCTTCGTCAATGCGCTGGCGATCCTGATCTTCCTGGCGCAGATGCCGGAACTGATCGGCCGCGGCCCTACGGTCTACGTGCTGTGCGCGGCGGCGCTGGCCATCATCTATCTGCTGCCGCGCCTCACCCGCGCCGTGCCCTCGCCGCTGGTGGCCATCGTGCTGCTCACCGCGGTGGTGATCGGCTTCGGTATCGACGTGCGCAGTGTTGGCGACATGGGCCAGCTGCCCGACAGCCTGCCGCATTTCCTGCTGCCTGATGTCCCGCTCAGCTGGGAGACGCTGCGCATCCTGCTGCCGGTGTCGGCCACGCTGGCCGTGGTCGGCCTGCTCGAATCGATGATGACCCTGCAGATCGTCGAGGACATCACCGAGACACCCAGCGAGCGCAATCGCGAATGCATCGGCCAGGGCGTGGCGAATACGGTAACCGGCTTTCTCGGCGGCATGGCCGGCTGCGCGATGATCGGCCAGTCGGTCATCAACGTGACCTCCGGTGGCCGTGGCCGCCTGTCGTGCCTGGTGGCTGGCGTGCTGCTGCTGGTGCTGGTGGTGTACGGCAGCGACCTGGTGCGGCAGATCCCGATGGCCGCCCTGGTGGCGGTGATGATCATGGTCAGCATCGGCACCTTCAGCTGGCGCTCGCTGCGCGACCTGCGCACGCACCCGCGCAGTTCCTCGGCCGTGATGTTGCTGACCGTGGTGGTCACCGTGGCCACCCACGACCTGGCCAAGGGCGTGCTCAGCGGTGTGCTGCTGTCGGCCCTGTTCTTCGCGCGCAAGGTGGGCCGCATGCTGGAGGTGCAGCGCGAGGAGGCGGACGACACGCAGGTCTACCGCGTGCGCGGACAGGTGTTCTTTGCTTCCGCCGGCCAGCTGGGCGCGGCGTTTGATTACCAGCACGTGGCACCGAAGGTGCAGATTGATCTGCGCGATGCCCACCTGTGGGACCTGACCGCCGTGGCCGCGCTGGAGCGCGCGCAGGAAAAACTGGCCGCGCATGGCGCAGAGGTGACGGTGGTGGGGCTCAATGCCGCCAGCCGGACGTTGATCGAGCAGGTGGGTGGGCGCGGCGGCGGGCACTGAGTTCGCACTCACCAATCGCCGCCATCTGCGCTGAAAAATGGGACCATAAGCGCTTCGGCAGATGCCAGGGCATGCACTGGTATCTGCCGTTGATTCGACAGGGGGTGCCTGGGTGACCGCAGTGGCGGTCACCCGCGTTGTTGCATCAGTGCCTGCGGCCCACGCACCTGACTTCCACCCGCATGTCGGCGTCCATCACTTCGCTGGTGCAGATCATCTGGTTGTCGCCCGGCCCGATATTGGGGCGCATGCCCAGGTCGAAGAGGTAGCGACTGAAGTCCATGTAGGCGTCACTGGTGATGCCACCGGGGAACTCGTACACCACCGGCTTGCCGTCCTTGGCAGCGTCTGCTTTGGTCTCTGGAACCGGGTTGCCGTGAACGTCGCGGCCGGTGCCGGGATTACGCGCCCAGCTTTTCATCTCGATGTCGTAGGAGGCCTTGATCCTGGAACCATCGGCGAAGTTCAGGGTGGTCACCGGGCGGCCTGCAGTCAGCGAGATGTTCTTTCCCCTGACCGAATTGACGAACGTCATGTGCGCCGCATACCCGCGGGCGCGCCAGGAGGCATTCAACTGCTCGATCGCGTTGTTCATCCTGGCCGGGCTCTGCAATGCATCGTATACGGTTGCCGGAACCGGCCTGTCTGCGGCGGGAGCGCGGCCGCCTGCATCTGAGCGTATGAACACCCTTCGCACGGAGTATCTTGCTGCTCCACCTGCGCGTGCGCTCCCTGCGCGCAGAGCAACAACGCCACCGCAGTTGCGTATCGGAACAGCCTCCTCGAATTCGATTCCTAGATGGATGGATTGGGTAGGAAATGAATGACGATCCTGGCTGCTGCCGCAATGACCAGCGCAATCGACACGGCGCGGGTGAAGCGATGAATCTCGCGCCGTTGGAAGGGTATCCATACCGTGAGCAGGATGGTTGTGAGACCAAAAACCAGCACCGGGGTGCCGGAGGTCGTCATCGCCATGCACAGGCTGATGAAGGCGAACAGCTCCAGGACCAGTTCGATATAGGTGCGTTGCTGCATTACATGTTCCGTCTGCTTGGGACATCCACGCCGCACATCGTCATGCGGCGCTCAAACGATATCACTTCTCATTCGTATTTGGTGGCGTGGCGGGCGCGTGCCACACCAGCAATGGGGCACCGGCGCTTCGCACACCGCCTGACGCCCCGGCGTCATTCAGCCACCCGGTGTAAACTATTGATCTCACTGGCAATGCCGGTCTCCACGATCAACGCCCCGATGACGTCCGCCACCGCCCGTTACGCCGATTCCCTGCGCCTGTCCGTCGCCCCGATGATGGACTGGACGGACCGCCATTGCCGCGTGTTCCATCGCGTGCTGGCTCCCGGGGCGCGGCTGTACACGGAGATGGTGCACGCCAACGCGGTCATCCATGGTGACCGCGAGCGCCTGCTCGGCTTCGACCGCAGCGAACAGCCGCTGGCCCTGCAGCTGGGTGGCAGCGATCCGGCCCTGCTGGCGCAGGCCGCGCGCATCGCCGCGGACTGGGGCTACGACGAGGTCAACCTCAACTGCGGCTGCCCGTCCGATCGCGTGCAGGCGGGCCGCTTCGGTGCCTGCCTGATGCGCGAGCCGGTGCTGGTGGCCGAATGCGTGGCCGCGATGGTCGATGCGGTCGACATCCCGGTGACGGTGAAGTGCCGTCTGGGCGTGGATGAGGACAACGAGTACGAGGCGTTCGCCCGCTTCGTCGACCGCCAGGTCGCTGCCGGTGCAGCGATGGTGGTGGTGCACGCGCGCAATGCCTGGCTGAAGGGCCTGTCGCCCAAGGAGAACCGTGAGGTTCCGCCGCTGAAGTACGACTGGGCCTACCGCCTGAAGCAGGAGCGGCCCGCGCTGCCGGTGGTGCTCAACGGTGGCCTGGCCAGCATGGAAGCCGTGCAGGCCCAGGCCGGCCATGTCGATGGCGTGATGCTGGGCCGGGCCGCGTACCACGATCCCTATCTGCTGCATCAGCTGGAAGCGCTGCACACCGGTACGCCGCTGCGGTCGCGCGCGGATCTGCTGCGCGCGCTGCGCCCGTATGTCGAGGCCCGTCTGGGCGAGGGCATGGCCCTGAAGCACATCACCCGTCACCTGCTCGGCCTGTTCCATGGGCAGCCCGGTGGGCGCGCGTTCCGCCAGGTATTGAGCGAGGGTGCGCACCGTCCAGGCGCCGACTGGACATTGGTCGAACAGGCCCTTGCCGTGACCGAGCGCGACGCTGACCGTGCCGCTGCGTGACGTCCGTCACATTCCTGACTTGACAACGCCGGCCGATTCGTCCCGAATGTTCACTTAGATGAACAAACCTGCGGTTCGCCCGGAAAAGTTCAGATCGGATTCACCGCCCCAAACCAAGAATTTGCAAAGGAATTGTAAAGACCGGGTCCCGCACCCGGTTCCCGGATTTACGACTTTTGAACGAATCGCCGTGCTCGGCTAGGATCGCATCGATGTCTTCCGCTCCCCTCCATTGCCGCATTGCCCTGGCCACCTGCGTGGTGCTGGCGGCTGCGCCGCTGTCGTCGGCAATGGCACAGCAGCCCCCGCGTGCGGAACACGGCCGGGCGGAGATGATGGAGCGGAGCGAGCGGGGTGGCCGTGGCGACGAGCGCTCGCTGTCCGATGCCGTGCGCCGCGTGCAGCGCACCACCGGCGGCCACATCCTGGGCGCCGAACGGGTGCCGTTCGATGGTCGTGACATCAACCGGGTCAAGTACATGGATGACCGGGGCCGGGTCCGCTACATGGACGATCCCGCTCCGTCGCGTTCACAGCCGCGCACGCCGCGGTCGGATATGTCTTCACTACGCGGCGATAACCCCTGAACAGGGATAGTTGTCGCTATCAACCCGTACCCCACTGGCCTCCGGGCCACACCCAGGACACTAGGGAGAGTTCATGCGTATCCTTCTGGTCGAAGACGAAGCCCCGCTGCGTGAGACCCTGGCAGCCCGGCTCAAGCGCGAAGGCTTTGCCGTCGATGCTGCGCAGGACGGCGAGGAAGGCCTCTACATGGGGCGCGAAGTCCCGTTCGACGTCGGCATCATCGACCTCGGCCTGCCCAAGATGTCCGGCATGGAGCTGATCAAGGCGCTGCGTGACGAGGGCAAGAAGTTCCCGGTGCTGATCCTGACCGCGCGGTCGAGCTGGCAGGACAAGGTCGAGGGCCTGAAGCAGGGCGCCGACGATTACCTGGTCAAGCCGTTCCACGTCGAAGAGCTGCTGGCCCGCGTCAACGCGTTGCTGCGCCGCGCCGCCGGCTGGAGCAAGCCGACCCTGGAATGCGGCCCGGTCGCACTGGATCTCGCCGCGCAGACGGTCAGCGTCTCCGGCAGCAATGTCGACCTGACCAGCTACGAGTACAAGGTGCTGGAGTACCTGATGATGCATGCCGGTGAACTGGTCTCCAAGGCCGACCTCACCGAGCACATCTACCAGCAGGACTTCGACCGCGACTCGAACGTGCTGGAAGTGTTCATCGGCCGCCTGCGCAAGAAGCTGGACCCGGACGGTGACCTGAAGCCGATCGAGACCGTGCGCGGCCGCGGCTACCGTTTCGCGATCCCGCGCAACGAGGGCTGAGCCGGCTCACCCTGGCGATTGCACGATGTCCGGCCGTCTGTGGTTCTTCCGACGCTGGCGGCCGCGCTCCCTGCAGGCGCGCCAGCTGTTCGCCGCGTCCGTGGGCCTGGTCGCGTTCCTGGCCCTGGCCGGTTACGCGCTCGACGCCGCCTTCGCCGATACGGCGAAGGCCAACCTGCGTGAGCGCCTGAAGAACTACGCCACTGCCTATGCGGCCGGCATCGACTTCACCCGCGACCGTTCGCTGTACATCCGCGAGCAGCCACCGGACCCGCGCTTCGACGTGCCCGGCAGCGGTCTCTACCTGCAGGTGGTGATGCCGGACGGCAAGGGCAATTCGATGTCGGCCGAAGGCCCGATGCTGCCCACCGTCGGTGGCGGCCTGCTTGCGCCACGCCAGGAGGTATTCGAAGGCCCGCTGCCGATGATCCAGATCGACGGCAGCCAGGGCTCGGTGTACCGCTACGGCCTGGGCCTGGTGTGGGACGCCGACGCCGATCCCGCCACCGAGTTCCCGTACACCATCTACGTGATGGAAGACTCGCGCGCGCTCGGTGCGCAGCTGCGGGTGTTCCGCAGCCGTGTCTGGTTCTACCTGGGTGGCATCGGCCTGATCCTGCTGCTGCTGCAGACGGTCATCCTGCAGTGGAGCCTGCGTCCGCTGCGTCGCGTGATCACCGAGCTGACCAAGGTGCAGCGCGGCGAAACCGAGCGCATGAGCGAGCGCCACCCGCGCGAGCTGGAACCGCTGACCGACAGCATCAATGCCTTCATCGAAAGTGAGCGCGAGAACCTCGAACGCCAGCGCAATACCCTGGCGGATCTGGCGCACAGCCTGAAAACGCCGATCGCGGTGCTGCGCACGCAGATGGACAGCGGTGCCGGTGATGGCGCGCTGCGCGAAGAGCTGGACGTGCAGCTGCAACGCATGAACAACCTGGTGTCCTATCAGCTGGCGCGCGCTGCGTCGTCGGGCCACAAGCTGTTCTCCGCACCGTTGCCGATCGAGTCCAACGCCGAAGAGATCGTGCGGGGCCTGGAAAAGGTCTATGCGGCCAAGGGCGTGCTGTGCGAGTTCGATATCGATCCGGCCGCGCGCTTCCATGGCGAGCCGGGTGACCTGCAGGAACTGCTGGGCAATCTGCTGGAAAACGCCTTCAAGTGGGCCAAGCGCCGTGTCCTGCTGACCGCGCAGCCCCTGCCGGCACCGAATGCACGCCGCGCCGGCCTGCTGCTGGCCGTGGACGACGACGGCCCCGGCATCGCGCCGGACGATATCGGCAAGGTGCTGCAGCGTGGTGTACGTGGCGACGAACGCGTGCAGGGCCACGGCATCGGCCTGTCGATCGTGCAGGACCTGATCAAGGATTACCGCGGCGAACTGGCGGTTGGCCGTTCCAGCGAACTGGAAGGCGCCCGCTTCGAAGTGCGTCTGCCGCCGGGCCCGTAATCCACGCCGCCGGGCATGGGCCCGGCGCTACCTACGGCTAAACGGTAGCGCCGGGCCATGCCAGGCGAACCGATGACATGGCTCAGCCACCCGGCGCCGGCGGTTCACCATAGAAGCGCCGCAGATGTGCGGCAACATCGGGCAGCGCTTCGGCCAGCACGTCCGGAGCGGAGAAGTGGTATTCGCTGGCGACCGCGAAGAACTCCTCCGGTGCTTCGGCGGCATACGGGTCGATCAGCGTCTCCTGGCCGGCATCCACCTGCGCGCAGAACGCATCGTAGGACTGCTGGAAGACAGCAGCCCACTCACGCTGCCACGCACGCGGCAGCGGCGGCGTGCCGTCCATCGCGCCATCGAGCGCATCGAGCTTGTGCACCATCTCGTGCACGGCCACGCAGTAGCCCTCGTGCGGTGCGGCCAGATCGGCCTGCACGTCGGCCCAGGACAGGATCAACGGCCCGCTGTCCCACGATTCGCCGATCAGCTCGTCGTCCCATTCGTGCAGCACGCCCGCCGCATCCATGTGGCTGCGATGCACGCGGAATGCGTCGGGGTACACGATCAGCTGCGACCAGCCCTGCAGCCCCACCTCGCCGAACTCGAGCAGTGGCAGGCAGCACAGGGCCGCCAGCAGCACGCCGTCGGCGGCCTGCAGTTGCAGATTGCCGATCGGGGTGATGGTCTTCTCATGCAGGAAGCGCGCCGCCAGCGTGCGCAGCCGGGCGCGTCGTTCGTCGGAAAGCCCCTGCAGCCATGCCGCACGGCGGCAGGCCTCATCCCAGTATGCGTCTTCGATCGGCCGCGGTGCGGGCCGCAGCCACTGCAGCAACGACTTGATCAGCGGAACATTCCCGGCAGGTAGCTGTGCCACTTCGGCGCGCGCAGCCGCTGCAGCATGTCCTCATCGCTGCCGCCACCGCCGGTGCTGGTCGCGCTGCTGGCCGCCGGGCGTGCCGGAGCAGGCTTGGCCGTGGTGGTCGATGCCGTCGGTGCGCGCTGCGAGGCGGCATCGCCGTTGGAGGACACACAGGCGCCGCGGCTGTCATCCAGTGCTGCTGTGGCCGACGCCGCGAAGGGCATCGTCAGCAGGATCAGGCAATGGGCATAACGGCGCATTGACGACATCCACGTTAAGGGAAGGTGAGTTCCCGATTCTAGCCCGAACCCGGCACCGGATTGGAAGCCCACCGCCGGCCTCGTGGCGGGCGTCGCTGGCGGCTTTCCCGCATAATTCCGTCCTGACTTCGTGGAAGCTGCCGTGGACGATCGCCAATTGCTGGCCAAACTCGCTGCCGGTCGCCTGTCCGGCGACGCCCTGGCCCGTGAGCTGGGCCAGACCCGGGCGGCAATTTGGAAGCGCATTCAAGGGCTTAGGGCCGCAGGTGTCGATATCGAGGGCCGTGCCGGCGAAGGCTATGGCCTGACCCGCCCGGTCGAGCTGCTGGACCCGGCGACCATCCGTGCCGCCCTGCCGGCCGATGCCCTGTCCCTGCTGCATGACCTGCAGGTGGCCTGGACGGTGGATTCCACCAATGCCGAATTGCTGCGGTGCAGCGCGCCCCAGCGCGGGGTCAGCGTCCTGCTGGCCGAACGCCAGACCGGCGGGCGGGGGCGGCGCGGCCGCACCTGGGCCTCGCCGCTGGCGGCCCACGTCTATCTGTCGGTGCTGCGCCTGTTCTCCGGGGGCCTTGGCCGGCTGGCGGGGCTGAGCCTGGTTGCCGGTATCGCCGTGGCCGAAGCGCTGCACGATCTGGGTTTCACCCAGGCGCAGCTGAAGTGGCCGAATGATCTGATCGTCGATGGCCGTCGCAAGCTGGTCGGCCTGCTCGCCGAGGGCGGCGGCGAATACGCCGGTCCGGCCCGCGCAGTGATCGGCATCGGCATCAACACGCACATGCCGCCCTCGTTCGCCGAGCAGATCACCCAGCCCTGGGTGGATCTGGACACACTGGCCGGCGCGCCGGTCGACCGCAACATCGTCGTCGCCGCCGTGCTTGCACGGCTGCTGCCGGCGCTGGAGGAATTCGACCGCGAAGGGCTGGCCCCGTTCCTGCCGCGCTACGCCGCCTTCGACATGCTGGCCGGCCGCGAGGTGCGCGTCGAGCTGGAGGGGCAGTGGCAGCACGGCACCGCACTGGGCCTGGCCGATGACGGCGCGCTGCGCGTGAGCATCGACGGCTGCGAGCGCCGCCTGCATGCCGGCGAAGTCACGGTGAGGGCGGCATGAGCGACTGGTTGTTCGACCTCGGCAATTCGCGCTTCAAGTTCGCGCCGTTGCAGGGGGATCGCGCGGGCGACGTACAGGCCTGGGCGCATGGCGCCGAAGGCATGGCCGGGCAGCCGCCGCACAGCCTGCCCAGCGGCGCGACGGCGTTCGTCGCCAGCGTGGCCGCACCTTCGCTGACCAGTGCCATGCTGGACCAGCTGCAGCGGCGCTTCGACCAGGTGCATGTGGTGCGCACCAGCGCCGAATGCGCAGGCGTGCGCATCGCCTACGCGCGCCCTGAGAAGTTCGGCGTGGATCGTTTCCTCGCCCTGCTGGCCGCCGCCAAGGCGCAGCGCCCGGTGCTGGTGGTGGGCGTGGGCACGGCGCTCACCATCGACCTGCTCGATGCCCGTGGCCAGCATCACGGCGGCCGCATCGCCGCATCACCCACCACCATGCGCGAAGCACTGCATGCGCGCGCCGTGCAGCTGCCCGCCAGTGGCGGCGATTACAGCGAGTTTGCCAATGACACCGCCGACGCACTCGCCTCCGGTTGCGATGGTGCTGCGGTGGCGCTGGTCGAGCGCAGTGCGCAGCAGGCGCAGGCACTGCTGGGTGTGATGCCGTCGCTGCTGGTGCACGGTGGCGGCGCGCCCGCGCTGATGCCACTGCTGGACGGCGCCGACTATCACCCTTCGCTGGTGCTGGACGGCCTCGCCCGCTGGGCGGTGCACCAGCCCGCAGGCTAGTATCCGCGCATGCTCACCCGTGCCCTGATCGTCGTCCTGGCCATCCTCAATCTTGGCGTTGCCTGCTGGTGGCTGCTGCGCGATGCGCCGCAAAAGCCTGCACCGCCGCCGCGGCCGGCCGGCGTGGCCGAACTGCGCTGGGTGCCCGGTGGCACCGATGCGGCGGTGGCCGGGCAGGCATCATCGGAGGCACCGGCGCCAGCACTGGTGGAGCGCGACCCCGCAGCGGCGACCGCCGTGGCGTCCACTCCTGCCCCTGCCGCGCCGGCCAAGCCGCAAGCCGAGCCGGCCAAGGCGCCGGCTGCGGAAGCAACCTCCAGCCCGACGCCAGCGCCAGCGCCGGTCGCACCGCCGGTCGCGCAGGCGCCTGCCGCCAGCGAGCCGCCGCGCTGCATCGCGCTGGGTCCGTTCGCCGATCG
>NZ_JBRRCG010000025.1:0-41588 GCF_056757995.1 Stenotrophomonas sp. STEN147 | reverse complement strand
GTGGCATGAGGGGGGGGGTCGGGTTGCGTGAGACGCCGTAATCCGGCCCGTGGGGGCTTGGCCGCGGCATCCATGCCGCGGACACTCCCGCAACCGGACCCACCCCGCCTTCGACAGTTTTCCGCGATCTGTCGGAACGGCGTACTGCTCTGGTGGGTGTCGACCAAGGTCGACACCTACCAACAGCTGGGTGAACCTGTCGAAGGTGGGGCGGTGTCGGAATGCGCGCTGTTGCTGTTGCTCCGGCTTTGGCTTCGGCGGGTGCAGGGCGCAGCCCTGCCGAAGAACACACATAAAAAAAACAGCAGGCCGAGGCCTGCTGTTTCGGTGTAATGGTGCGCCCGGAGAGATTCGAACTCCCGACCGCCTGGTTCGTAGCCAGGTACTCTATCCAACTGAGCTACGGGCGCCAATTACATAAACCTGTTGTGTTGATCGTGTATGGTGCGCCCGGAGAGATTCGAACTCCCGACCGCCTGGTTCGTAGCCAGGTACTCTATCCAACTGAGCTACGGGCGCGCGGTACACAATCAAATTTTACTTCATTTCCAGCGGCGGATGCCGGAAACCTGTCGAGTGGTGCGCCCGGAGAGATTCGAACTCCCGACCGCCTGGTTCGTAGCCAGGTACTCTATCCAACTGAGCTACGGGCGCCCTGCGACAGGAGCGGAATTATGCGGATGTCGGCGCGTACCGTCAACCGTTTTTGTGAAGAATTTCATCCAGCTGAATGAAAAATTGGTGGGCGACCGCCTGTGGCGCCTTCATCCACGCGAAGTGGTCGGCACGCGCGCCCAGTTCTCCGGCGGATAGCACATGCAGGCGTGATGCCACATTCGGCAGTTTGTCCAGCAACGCCCGCATCGAACCGATCGGTGCCAGCCAGTCGTGCTCCATCACCACGGCCTGCGCGCTGCCGTGCACGCGTGCCATCTGCGCATCGAGATCCTCGGTCATGCCCGCGGCTGCGTAATGGTTGTTCAGCCCCACCCGCGACCAGTCGGCAATCAGGCCGCGTGCTTCGGTGCCCCCAAAGCCCAGGCGCCGGCCGTGCAGCACGCCCTGGCGGCGCGCGATCCAGGGCAGGAAGCGGTACACCAGCGGCAGCAGCCATCCGCGCGGAGGCGGAAACGTACGCCAGAACGGCGTGCCACTGGCGGCCAGCCACAGGTGCTCGAAGTGCTGCGGTTGCCGTCCTGCATGCACGCAGGCCAGCTGCCCACCCCGGCTGTGCCCACCGATGATCCAGGGCAGCACGCCTTCGTCGGCATCGGCGTTGGCGAGCAAAGCCTGGCTGGCAGGCAGGTCCTGCTCGAGCACTTCACGATAGCCCCAGTCCTGCGTGCGCGAAGGGCGCAGTGAACTGCTGCCGTTGCCACGCCACTCGTGCAGGTAGACCGCGATGCCTTTCGCAGCGAGGGCCTGCGCCAGTGGCAGGTAATGGCGCGCGGCCACGCCCAGTGCGGGGAGCCATAGCAGCCGCGCCAGCGGCTGCTCGGGTATGCAGGCCATCACCTCGAAGCGATGGCCGTCGCCGCATTCCACGGCCAGTGTCCGTGATGGCAGGCTCATGCGTGGGGCGCTGCGCCGAAATGATCCAGCACGCGCACATCGCTGCGCCCCGGCATGTAGCCCAGTTGCAGCCCGCGTGCCACGTAGTCGATCGATGCTTCGCAGGCGTTGGCCAGGCTCAGGCCATTGCACAGCTGCGCGGCGATGGCCGAGGCCAGTGTGCAGCCGGTGCCGTGGGCATCCAGCGGCAGGCGCGCGTGACTGAATTCCTCGCTGCTGACGCCATCGAAGTAGCGATCGATCACCCGGTTGCCCTCGTGCAGGTGGCCGCCCTTGAGCAGCACCGCGCCGGCCCCGAGATCCAGCAGTGCCGACGCGGCCCGCTCGGCGTCGTCTCCATCGCCGATGGTGCGGCCCACCAGCAGTTCTGCCTCCGGTGTGTTGGGAGTAACCAGCGTGGCCAGCGGAAGCAGACGCTCGCGCATTGCCTGCAGCGCGCTGTCTTCCAGCAGGCGCGCGCCACTGGTGGCGACCATCACTGGATCCAGCACCACATGTGCGGGCCGGTGACGCTGCAGCACATCGGCCACGGCGTGGATCACCTCGGCATTGGCCAGCATGCCCAGCTTCACCGCGTGGATGTCGAAATCATCGAAGCACGCGTCTAGCTGCGCGCGCAGGAATTCGATTGGCGGCACATGCACGGCGGTGACACCGCGGGTGTTCTGCGCGGTCAGTGCGGCGATCGCGGAGAGGCCATGCACGCGGTGTGCGGCGAAGGCCTTCAGGTCGGCCTGGATGCCGGCGCCTCCGCCGGAGTCGGAGCCGGCGATGGTGAGGGCGGAAACGGGAGTGGTCGGGCTCATGCGGCGATTGTGCCGTGGTCACCGGTATGGGGGTAGTGCCGGCTGCCGGCAGGGGCGGACGCCTCACGCTGCGCGTGCGTGCGGCGACGCTCAGTACCGCCAGCGTACCCATTGCTGGTACAGCACATAGACCAGCCCGGTCGCGCCGGTCAGCAGCGCGGGGGCAAGCAGGGCATCGTACTGCCAGCGCAGGAACAGCCACGCACCCATCACGCCACCTGCCAGGAAGCCGCTGATGATCAGGCCACTGAGCGTCAGCCGCCGCACCTGCAGCGGCAGCCCGCGCAACAGATGGCCCAGGCCGATGCCGAGATCGGTGAACATGCCGCTGAGGTGGGTGGTCCGTATCACCGCGCCGCTGAAGGTGGTGGCCATTGCGTTCTGCAACCCGCAGGCCATCGCCGCCGACAACGCGCCCCAGATCTGCTGCTGCTTGAACAAGGGAATGGCGGCCAGCAACAGCGCCGATTCCAGTGCCAGAGCGACGCCATAGCGCCGGCCGAGCTGCAGTGCGCTGTCCTGGATCAGCAGCCCGCTGAGCATCGCACCCAGTGAAAAAGCGATCAGCAGGCCCCACAGGTGCCCGACCGCGCGCCAGTCGCCCTGCGCCAGTGCCATGCCGAGCTGGCTGGTACTACCGGTCATGTGGCTGACGGCCTGATGCTCGAAGCCCAGAAAGCCGACCACGTTGACCATGCCGGCCACGCACGACAGCGCTACGGCACCGATCCAGACCCAGGTGGGAAGGCGTATGCCCATCGGCGCGGCCCTCAGGGACCGCCGAGACCGCCGTTGAACTGCAGCTCGCTGAACGCACCGGTGGCCGGGTCGAACACCGCGCCCCAGAACTGCTTGCCACCATCGCAGACGCGGATGGCCTCGCGCGCGGGCTTGATGCCGCTGTCGTCAGGCAGGCGGAACGCGTTGATGTAGACCAGGCGCCTGCCGGCGCTTTCGATGCCGACGTACTGGCGGTCGAAGTCCAGGACATCGGGCACCTGCGCCTGCAGCGAAGGCAGTGCGGCTTCCAGCTGGTCCACCTGTTGCCGGCTGGGGGCCCAGTAGCCGGTGACGCGGCCGGCATCCCGGCCCGGGCTGTGCCGCGAGCAGGTGTCGAGCACCTGCGCGGCGACGATCGGCCGGGTGACCACCCACGACTGGCCGGTGCGTTCGGCGGTCGGCACGCTGGCCGGCCCGCGGGTGGTGGTGCAGGCACCAAGGACGGCTGCGAGGGTGATCGCAGCCGTCGACAGCAGCAGGCGGGCAGAACGGTTCACAGCACCTCCGAAGCGTAATCGGCCAGCCGCGAGCGTTCGCCACGGCGCAGGGTGATGTGCGCACTGTGCGGCCAGTTCTTGAAGCGGTCCACCGCGTAGGTCAGGCCGGATGTCGTCTCGGTCAGGTACGGGGTGTCGATCTGCTCGACGTTGCCCAGGCAGACGATCTTGGTGCCGGGACCGGCACGGGTGATCAGCGTCTTCATCTGCTTAGGGGTGAGGTTCTGCGCCTCGTCCAGGATCAGATAGCGCGACAGGAAGGTGCGGCCGCGCATGAAGTTCATCGAGCGGATCTTGATGCGGCTGGCCAGCAGATCGTTGGTTGCCTGGCGTCCCCAGGTGCCGCCTTCCTGGTTGTGCGTGAGCACTTCCAGGTTGTCGGTCAGCGCGCCCATCCACGGTGTCATCTTCTCTTCTTCGGTGCCCGGCAGGAAGCCGATGTCCTCGCCGACGCTGACGGTGGCCCGGGTCATGATGATCTCGCGGTAGCGCTGCTGGTCCATCGTCTGTGCCAGCCCCGCGGCCAGTGCCAGCAGGGTCTTGCCGGTGCCGGCGGTGCCGAGCAGGGTGACGAAGTCGATCTCCGGGTCCATCAGTGCATTGAGCGCGAAGTTCTGCTCGCGGTTGCGCGCGCTGATGCCCCACACGGCATGGCTGCCGTGGCGGAAATCATCAACCAGCGACAGCACCACCTTGCCATCGCCGACCACGCGGCTGACGCGAAGCTCCACCTCGTCCTCGCCCGGCAGGTAGACGTACTGGTTCGGGTACCACTCCTCGTCGTCCCTGGCCAGGATCTCGTAATGGGTGCGGCCCTTGTCACTCCAGCTGCGCAGGTCGTCGCCATGGAGCTTCCAGAAATCCTCCGGCAGCTCGGTGGCGCCGGTGTAGAGCAGGCTGAAATCGTCCAGTGCGCGGTCGTTTTCGTAATCTTCCGAAACGATGCCGGCGATGGCCGCCTTGATCCGCAGGTTGATGTCCTTGGAGACGAACACCACCGGGATCTCCGGGGTCTGCTCCTTCAGCGCCAGGATGGCACCGAGGATGGCATTGTCCGGGATGACCTGGCCGAAGCTCTTGCCGGCTTCGAAATGACTGGTCTGGAAACGCAGCTTGCCGGCGCTGTGCTTGCCACGCAGCTGCAGGCCCTGTGGTCGCTGCAGCGGAATGCCGTCGGCCAGATTGTCCAGGCCGGAGGCCTGCACCAGCTCGTTGAGGAAACGGCTCACCTGGCGGGCGTTGCGGCTCGCCTCGGACGTGCCCTTCTTGCCGTTGTCCAGCTCCTCGATCACCTGCATCGGCAGGTAGACGTCATGCTCCTCGAATTTGAACAGCGCGGTCGGATCGTGCATCAGCACGTTGGTATCCAGCACGTAGATGCGCTTGCCTCGGGTCATCGTCGATTCCTGGTTACGGACAGGGAAAAACCACCACGACCTGCGGGGCAGGGTGATGGCGGACAAAGTGGGCGATGGGAATCACTTGGATTGGGCGGCCTTCAGTTCGGCAAGCACGGCGTCGGCATGGCCGGCGACCTTGACCTTGCGCCAGGACTGCGCGATGCGGCTGTCGGGAGAAATCAGGAAGGTGCTGCGCTCGATGCCACGTACCTGCTTGCCGTACATGTTCTTCATCCGGATCACATCGAAGGCGTTGCACAGCGCTTCGTCGCCATCGCTGACCAGCGGGAACGCGAAGCCCTGTTTGGCACAGAAGTTGTCGTGTGATTTCACCGAGTCACGGGAGACGCCGAGTACGGTGGCGCCGGCCTTGCGGAACTCCGGCAGCAGCGCGTTGAAGTCGATGCCTTCAGTGGTGCACCCCGGGGTGCTGTCCTTGGGGTAGAAGTACAGCACCAGCCATTGGCCCGCGAGGTCGCCGAGGGTGGTGTGTTCGCCGCCTGACAGGGCCAGCGGGAGCGAGAGGGTGGTGCGGTCCAGGGTATCGCCGTTGTTCATGAGGTCCTTGGTTCCGGAGCCTGGGGTATTTCTACGACAGTTGCATGAAACGCCGCGCGCCCGTGACGAACGCGCGAAAAATCAGAACTTCATCGGATCCATGATCGCGTCCAGGTTCAGGTGGTCGCAGAATTCGAGGAAATCATCGCGCAGGGCGGCGATGTGCATGTTGGCCGGCACGCCGATGGTGACCTGCGCGCTGAACATTTCCGCACCGGTCTGCATGGCGCGATAGCGCGTGCTCTGCAGGGTCTCGATGGTGATGCCCTGGCGGTCGAAGAAGTCGGCCAGCTGGAACAGGATGCCCGGTTTGTCAGCGGCGATCACTTCAACGATGTACGGCAGCAGATTGGACTGCGCCTGCTTGGCCTCGGTGCGGTACCAGACCAGTTTCAGGCCTTCCTCGCGCTCGAGCCGGGTCAGCATCGCTTCCAGCTTGGCGACCGAGTCCCACGACCCGGTCGCCAGCGCGGTGACCGATACATCGCGGCCAACCGTGGCCAGGCGCGCGTCCACCAGATTGCAGCCGCTGTCGGCAATGCGTCGGGTGACGGACAGCAGTGGGGACTCCGGATGCGTCGTATAGGCGTTGATCAGGAGGTGGTTTTCGCTCGGCGCGGGGCGCGGGGTGGTGTCGGTCAAGGCGATTCCGGGTAATGCATGCGTGAGTCTGAATGCCCGCCAGAGGCGGGGATCCACCGGAGTGCAGCATACTTGCCCGTGCTTTCGCGCCGCAAGTAACATTCAAGTCGCCCCCGCCCTTTCGTGGCGGGCGTTTTCCCTTCCCAGCCAAGAGCAGCACGTCCTTGTCCCTTTCCGGCCTCATCACCGCGCTGGCGACCCCGTTCCGGGCCGACGGTGCCCTCGATCCCGACGGTTGGCAGCGCCTGCTGCATCTGCAACTGGAAGGTGGCGTCCATGGCGTTGTCGTCGCCGGCTCGACCGGCGAAGCGGCGACGCTGTCCGATGCCGAGTACGACCAGCTGCTGGCCAGTGCGGTCGAACGCATCGGCGGACGCATCCCGGTCCTGGCCGGTACCGGCCTGTCCGGCACCGCCAAGACCATCGAACAGACCCGTCGCGCTGCCGCGCAGGGTGCCAGTCACGCTCTGGTGGTGACACCGCCTTACGTGCGTCCGACACAGGCCGGGCTGATCGCGCACTACCGGGCCGTGGCCGACCACGGCGGGTTGCCCGTGGTGCTGTACAACGTACCGGGGCGCACCGGATGCGACATGCTGCCGGAGACCGTGGCCGAGCTGGCGGATCATCCCAACATTGTCGGCATCAAGGAGGCCGTCGGCGACATCGGGCGCGTGAAGGCCCTGCTGGCGCTGCGCAGTTCCAGCTTCGCCGTGCTCAGTGGCGACGACGGCACGGCTGCGCGCTCGATCCAGGCCGGTATCGACGGGCTGATCTCGGTCGGCTCCAACGCGTTGCCTGGTGCGTACCGCCGGATGTGCGAGCTGGCTGCCGCCCACGACCATGACGCCACCGCATCCTGGGACGCGCGCCTGCAGCCGTACCACGATTTCTGCGGCATCGAATCCAACCCGATTCCGGTCAAGGCGCTGCTGCGCCGCATCGGCATCGGCCACGACCTGCGCCTGCCGCTGCTGCCACTGTCGGCAGCGCATCATCCGGCAGCCGATCATCTGGCCGGCGACATCGCCGCGCTTGAAGCCCTTTCCAGCCACTGACCTTCCGTCTTGGTCTGATCCAGGAGATCCACATGCGTCAATCCGTTTCCGCCGTCCGCGTGCTGTCCTTCGCGCTCATCGCCCTCACCACGGTCGTGACCACCACCGGCTGCTTCAAGCGCGGTGCCAAGGGCGACTACGCCCTGGCCCCGGAAATGCGTCCGCTGGAAGTGCCGCCGGACCTGAACCTGCCGTCCGCGTCGGGCGAGAACCAGGTGCCGAGGTTGGCCTCGACCACCGCCCCGGCTGCTGTGGCCGCTCCGGCTGCCCCGGCCGTGGGCAATACCGGTTTCACCATTCCGGGCAGCAAGGACGAGGCGTTCGCCAAGGTCGGCACCGCGCTGGAAGGCGTGCAGGGCGTGACCATCGCCAGCCGTGCCCAGCTGCTGGGCTCCTACGACGTGGCCTATGAAGGCAGCAACTTCCTGGTGCGCGTGGTGGCCGTCGATGCCGGCGCTTATGTCTCTGCGGTCGATCCGCGTGGCCTGCCGGCGACCGCCGAGGCCCCGGTGAAGCTGATTGCCGCACTGAAGGCCGCGCTGGCGAAGTAAGGAACCGCCGGCAGCTGCGGACCGGGCCACGCGCCCGGGTTCGGCCGGGCAGGGCCTGGCATTGCCGGAACAGGAAAAGGGCGCCCAGGGCGCCCTTTTTCATGGCGGCGGGTGCTGGCGCCTCAGCGCTCGAGCAGCTTCAGTTTGTCCGGTTTGCCATCCCACTCACCGGCGTCCGCCGGCGGGTCCTTGCGCACGGTCAGTACCGGCCAGGCCTTGGCCAGTTCGGCGTTGAGGGCGACGAAGCCCTCCTGTCCGGCGGGGACATCGTCCTCGGGGAAGATCGCGTTGACTGGGCACTCCGGCTCGCAGAGGGTGCAGTCGATGCACTCATCCGGGTCGATCACCAGGAAGTTCGGGCCTTCGTGGAAGCAATCCACGGGGCACACTTCCACGCAATCGGTGTGCTTGCACTTGATGCAGTTTTCGGTGACGACAAAGGGCATGGGCTTGGGGGTGGATCGATTCCTGAACCCGCCAATTCTAGAACAGGTTGCCCCCCGGTGTCGGCGCGGGCCTGAAAAGGGGGATCTGCCGGGCTCGAGGGCACGGCCCATTGGCGATGGGGCGGCGCCTGTGCGAGGCTGCGCGCTGCTGGCTGCCGTGGCAGCCGGACTGTCCTCCCTCCTGGAATGCCAATGTCCCCAGCTCAGCCCGCCGCCGCCGATGGTGGAGAGAACACCGCGTTCATCGTCCTGATCAGCTGCGTGGCCACCTTGGGAGGCTTCCTGTTCGGATTCGACAGTGGCGTGATCAACGGCACGGTTGATGGCCTGCGGCAGGCCTTCAACTCCAGCGAGGCGGCCCTGGGCTTCGAGGTTGCCTCGATGCTGCTGGGCTGCGCGATCGGCGCGTTTCTCGCCGGCTGGCTGGGCGACCGCCTGGGCCGACGCGGCGTTCTGATCGTGGCGGCGGTGCTGTTCCTGCTGTCGGCGCTGGGCGCGGGCGCCGCGCACGCCTCCTGGCTGTTCGTCACCGCTCGCGTGCTGGGCGGCTTCGCCGTCGGTGCGGCCAGCGTGATGTCGCCGGCCTACATCGCCGAGGTCGCTTCCGCACGCTACCGGGGCCGCCTGGCGACGGTGCAGCAGATGGCGATCATCTGCGGCCTGTTCGCCGCTTTCCTCAGCAACTACCTGCTGGCCCGTGCGGCAGGCACCTCCACCGAGCCCCTGTGGTTCGGGCAGGAGGCCTGGCGCTGGATGTTCTGGATGCAGGCGCTGCCGTCGGCGCTGTTCCTGTTGCTGTTGCTGGTGATTCCGGAAAGCCCGCGCTTCCTGGTGGTGAAGGGGCGCCAGGCGCAGGCCAGGGCGGTTCTGTCGCGGCTGTACGGCGACGCCGCGGCGGCCGCCAAACAGGCGGAGATCGAGGCCAGCCTGGACCAGGACCAGCACAAGCCGCGCTTCGGCGACCTGCTGGACAAGGCCACCGGCAGGCTTCGCCCGATCATCTGGGTGGGCATCGGCCTGGCGATGTTCCAGCAGCTGGTCGGCATCAACGTGGTGTTCTACTACGGCGCGGTCCTGTGGCAGGCCGTCGGCTTCTCGGAAAGCGATGCGCTGCTGATCAACGTTCTTTCCGGTGCGCTGAGCATCGGCGCCTGCCTGTTGACGGTGATGCTGATCGATCGGATCGGGCGCAAGCCGCTGTTGTGGGTCGGTTCGGTCGGCATGTCGGTTGCCCTGGCGCTGATGGTGGTGGCATTCGCCAGCGGCAGCCTGGTCGAAGGGCGCCTGCACCTGTCCGACGGCATGGGCCGGCTGGCGCTGGTGGCGGCCAACGTCTATGTGGTGTTCTTCAACATGTCCTGGGGCCCGGTGATGTGGGTCATGCTGGGCGAGATGTTCCCGAACCAGATCCGCGGCCCTGCGCTCGCGGTGGCCGGTGCGGCGCAGTGGACGTCGAACTTCGCCATCACCGTGACCTTCCCGCTGCTGCTGGCGGGTATCGGCCTGGCCGGTGCCTATGGCATCTACACGGTTGCGGCGATCCTCTCGATCTTCTTCGTCGTCCGCTACGTCCGCGAGACCAAGGGCAAGGAGCTGGAGCAGATGGAAGGCTGATGGCGCCGCCCTGGTTTCCAGCGCCTTCCTGTTCCGTGGCGGCGGCAGGCCAGCCGCTCCAGGACAGGCAGGGGCGGCTCGCCCCCGAGGCGACCCGCTCGACGCAACAGGCAAACCCCGGGAAACAGAAAAGCCCGCACGAGGCGGGCTTTTTCGGTTCCTGCTGTGGCGACTGGCGCTCCCTAGGGGACTCGAACCCCTGTTTTAGCCTTGAGAGGGCCACGTCCTAACCACTAGACGAAGGGAGCGTATATGTGTCGCTGCCGAGGCAGGAGCGCTAGTATATGCACCTCGATGCCATTGGGCAATCCCGAAACTTCAACCGGAAGCGCCAACATCATTTCTCCTGCTCCATCACCGTTCAGCCTGCGCGTCATCCCGCGCGACCAGCACACCATTTCCCGCAAGGACATCAGCCCGAACGCCCTGCGCGTGCTTTATCGCCTGCGCGATGCCGGCTTCGGCGCCTACCTTGTCGGCGGCGCGGTGCGTGACCTGCTGGTCAATGGCCAACCCAAGGATTTCGACGTGGCCACCGATGCCACGCCCGAACAGGTCAAACAGCTGTTCCGCAATTGCCGCCTGATCGGCCGCCGATTCCGCCTGGCCCATGTGGTGTTCGGCCGCGAGATCATCGAAGTCGCCACCTTCCGCGCCAACGTCGATGACGGCAGCGGCGACCGCGAAATGGAAAACGGCATGCTCGTGCGCGACAACGTGTACGGCAGCATCGAAGACGACGCGGTGCGCCGCGACTTCACCTGCAATGCCCTGTACTACGCGATCGAGGATTTCTCGGTGCGCGACTACGTCGGCGGTTTCGAAGACGTCCAGGCGCGCCTGATGAAGCTGATCGGCGACCCCGAACAGCGCTATCGCGAGGACCCGGTGCGCATGCTGCGCGCGGTGCGCCTGGCGGCCAAGCTCGGCTTCCAGATCGAAGAGGGCACCGCCGCGCCGATCCCGCACCTGGCAGGCCTGCTGAACGAAGCCGCGCCCGCGCGTCTGTTTGAGGAAGTGCTGAAGCTGTTCCTGTCCGGCCACGGTGTTGCCAGTTTCGAAGGCCTGGAGCGCTACGGCCTGCTCGACGTCCTGTTCCCTGAAAGTGGCAGGGCGCTGAAGGCGAACCGCACCGGTGCACTGCGCCGCATGCTGGTCGAGGGCCTGGCCAATACCGATGCGCGCGTGGCCAACGATGAGCCTGTCTCGCCCGCGTTCCTGTTCGCGCTGCTGCTGTGGCCGGCGTTCTGCCGGGCGCAGGCCACCCTGCTCAAGCAGGGCGTGGCGCCGGAAGAGGCGCAGCGTCGTGCTGCCGACCGCGTGACGGTGCAGCAGCTGAGCACCATCGCGCTGCCGCGCCGTTTCTCGCTGCCGATGCAGGAGATCTGGCTGTTGCAGTCGCGTTTCGGCTCGCGCCAGCGCAAGCGCGTGTTCCGCACGCTCACCCACCCGCGCTTCCGTGCAGCGTTCGATTTCCTGACGCTGCGCCAGGTCGCGTCGGCCGAACACGAGGCAGATGTGGCGTTCTGGCGTGAGGCGCAGGTGCAACCGGGCCGCGAGCTGGAATCGGCGCTGGATGCGATGCATGCCGAACCGGGCGACGAGGAAGAGGGCGCACCGCGCAAGCGCCGGCGCCGCCGTCGGCGCTCCGGTGCCACGGCTGGCAGCGCTGGCGAGTAAGCCATGACGCTGGCCTGGATCGGTCTGGGCGCCAATCTTGGCGACGCGGCCGCGACCGTCCGTGCGGCGATTGCCGCACTGGACGCGCTTCCTGACACGCGGCGCTGCCAGGCGTCGCGCCTGTATGCCACGCCGGCCTGGGGCAACGAGGATCAGCCGCCGTTCGTCAACGCGGTGGCGTCGGTGGAAACGCGCCTGCCGGCCGCCGCATTGCTGCGGGCGATGCTGGAGCTGGAGCGGCATTTCGGTCGCGTGCGCGATCCAGCCGTGCACTGGGGACCGCGGGCACTGGATCTGGACCTGCTGCTGTATGGCGCGCAGGTACTGGATGAACCGGGTCTGCAGGTGCCGCATCCCTACCTGCACGAGCGTGCCTTCGTGTTGGTGCCGCTGGCCGAAATCGCGCCGGATCTGGCCATTCCCGGCCATGGTCGCGTGCGGGATGCAGTGATGCGGGTGGATGCCTGCGGGATTGCGCCGATAGGGTGATAATGCCCGGGTTATCTCCCCCGGTTATCAGCACATGAGCACCCACGCAGACAGCAAGCCCTGGACCGTTCCCGCCTTGGCCGAGGCCAAGCGGAATGGCCAGAAGCTGGTCATGTTGACCGCCTACGACGCTGGCTTCGCCCGCACCTTCGACGCCAACGGCGTCGACCTGATCCTGATCGGTGATTCGCTGGGCATGGTCGTGCAGGGCCACGACTCCACCTTGCCGGTGACCGTGGCCGACATGGTCTATCACACCCGCGCCGTGGCCCGCGTGCTGCAGCGCGCGCTGCTGGTGGCTGATCTGCCGTTCGGTGCCGATGCAACCCCGGAACGCGCCCTCGATGCGTCGCTGCAGCTGCTGCAGGCAGGCGCGGAGATGGTCAAGATCGAGGGGGCCGGCTTCAAGGTCGATATCGTCCGTTACCTGGTCGAACGCGAGATTCCGGTCTGCTCGCATCTGGGCCTGACCCCGCAGTCGGTGCTGCGCCTGGGCGGGTTCAAGATCCAGGGCCGTGGCGATGCGGCCCGGCAGCTGGTGGAGGACGCCAGGGCCGTGGCCGACGCGGGCGCCAGCATCATCGTGCTGGAATGCGTGCCGACCCCGGTCGCGGCCGAGGTCACCGCTGCAGTGCCGGTGCCCACCATCGGCATCGGTGCCGGTCCGCAGTGCGATGGCCAGGTGCTGGTCCTGCATGACTTCCTGGGCCTGGACAGCGGCCACCGCCGACCGAAATTCGTCAAGGATTTCCTTGCCGAAGGGGGCTCGGTGGCCGGAGCCACCCGCGCCTACGCCGACGCCGTGCGTGACGGCAGCTTCCCCGACGAACAGCACGCTTACGCCCAATGATCCAGACCTTCAATGAGCTCGGCGCGCTGCGCGGGCAGATCGCCCAGTGGAAGCGCGAAGGCCTGCGCGTCGCGCTGGTGCCGACCATGGGCAACCTGCACGGTGGCCATCACGCGCTGGTGAGCCTGGCCCGCCAGTACGCCGACAGGGTGGTGGCCAGCATCTTCGTCAATCCCACCCAGTTCGGGCCCAACGAGGACTTCAGCCGGTACCCGCGCACGCCCGAGGCCGATGTCGCGGGGCTGGAGCAGGTCGGCTGCGATGCGGTGTGGCTGCCGAGCGTCGAGGCGATGTATCCGCTGGGCGTGGACAAGACCACGCGCATGCACGCGCCCGGCATCAGCGAGGTGCTGGAAGGTGCCAGCCGTCCGGGCCATTTCGACGGCGTCTGCACGGTGGTCGCCCGCCTGTTCCTGCAGGTGCAGCCGGACGTGGCTGTGTTCGGCCGCAAGGACTACCAGCAACTGGCGGTGATCCGCCAGATGGTGGCCGAGCTGTCGTTCCCGGTCCAGATCGTCGGCGCGGAGATCGTCCGTGATGACGATGGGCTGGCCAAGAGTTCGCGCAACCAGTATCTGAGCCCGGAACAGCGCCCCGTCGCGACGACCCTTCATCGGACGCTGCTGGCCATGCGCGAAGGCTATGTGGCTGGCCAGCCGCGCGAGCGCATCGAGGCCGATGCTACCGCCGCGCTGCAGGCGGCTGGTTTCCAGGTCGACTACGCCGTGCTGCGCACGCCCGAGCTGGCCGAGCCGGCATTCGAGGGCGGCGGCCGGGTGGCGCTGATCGCCGCGCGGCTGGGCACGACCCGGCTGATCGACAACCTGGAGTTCTGAGTTCCGCTGTGATGGTGGCGCCGGGCCATGCCCGGCGGATGAGGGGCCGCTGCCGCTGCGCTCGCCGGGCACGGCCCGGCGCTACCTGAACGGTTTGCCGGTCGTGATGCCCCGCGTTGCGCGGGTGCTAGAATCCACGCTTTCCTCTGCGTTGTACCGTGCCATGCACCTGTCCCTGCTCAAGACCAAGATCCACCGCGCCACCGTCACCCACTCCGAGCTGAACTACGAAGGCTCGATCGCCATCGATGACAACCTGCTGGCTGCCACCGGCATCCGCGAGTTCGAGCAGGTCCACATCTGGGACGTGACCAACGGTGCGCGCTTCTCGACCTATGCGATCCGCGCCGAAGCCGGCAGCGGCATCGTCTCGCTCAATGGTGGCGCCGCGCGCCACGTGCAGGTCGGCGACATCATCATCATCGCCGCCTTCGCCAGCATGACCGAGCAGGAAGCGGACAGCTTCAAGCCGAAGCTGGTGTACGTGGATGGCAGCAACCAGATCACCCACACCAACGACACGATCCCGACCCAGGCCGCATGACAACGAACAACGGATTCGACTCGCTGCATTCCCACGCCCAGCGCCTGAAGGGCGCAAGCATCCCCAGCCTGCTCGCCGCCGAACCTGGCCGTGTGCAGGAGTTGGCGCTGCGGGTCGGTCCGTTGTACGTGAACTTTGCCCGGCAGAAGTACGACGCCGCGGCGCTGCAGGCGCTGCTGGCGCTGGCAGCCGAACGCGATGTCGGGGGCGCCATCAACCGCCTGATGCGCGGCGAGCAGGTCAACCTGACCGAAGGCCGCGCGGCGCTGCACACGGCGCTGCGTGGTGACGTGGTCGACGCGCCGGTGGCCGCCGATGCCCATGCCACTGCACGCGAGATCCGTCAGCGCATGGGAGTCCTCGTGCGTGCGCTGGAAGACAGCGGCGTGACCGACGTGGTGAGCGTCGGCATCGGGGGATCCGATCTTGGCCCGCGGCTGGTCGCCGATGCGCTGCGCCCAGTCAGCGGCGCGCGCCTGCGCGTGCATTTCGTATCGAACGTGGACGGCGCGGCCATGCAGCGCACGCTGGCCACGCTTGACCCGGCGCGCACCGCCGGCATCCTGATCTCCAAGACTTTCGGCACCCAGGAAACCCTGCTCAACGGCCAGATCCTGCACGACTGGCTGGGTGGCAGTGAACGCCTGTATGCCGTCAGCGCCAATCCCGAGCGCGCAGCGAAGGCCTTCGCCATCGCCGCAGAGCGCGTGCTGCCGATGTGGGACTGGGTCGGTGGACGTTACTCGCTGTGGTCGGCGGTCGGCTTCCCGATTGCGCTGGCGATCGGCTTCGAGCGTTTCGAACAGCTGCTGGAGGGTGCGGCGCAGATGGACGCGCACGCACTGGATGCACCGCTGGAGCGCAATCTGCCGGTGCTGCATGGCCTGACCGACATCTGGAACCGCAACCTGCTGGGCTGCGCCACCCATGCGGTGATGACCTACGACCAGCGCCTGGCGTTGCTGCCGGCCTATCTGCAGCAGCTGGTGATGGAAAGCCTGGGCAAGCGCGTGCAGCGTGATGGCCAGCCGGTGACCACCGATACCGTGCCGGTGTGGTGGGGCGGTGCGGGCACCGATGTGCAGCACAGCTTCTTCCAGGCGCTGCACCAGGGCACCAGCATCGTCCCGGCCGACTTCATCGGCTGTGTGCACAACGACGATCCCTATACCGTCAATCATCAGGCGCTGCTGGCCAACCTGCTGGCGCAGACCGAAGCGCTGGCCAACGGTCAGGGCAGCGACGATCCGCACCGCGACTACCCGGGCGGTCGTCCTAGTACGCTGATCCTGCTCGATGCACTGACGCCGCAGGCGCTGGGTGCGCTGATCGCCATGTACGAGCACGCGGTGTACGTGCAGTCGGTGATCTGGAACATCAACGCCTTCGACCAGTTCGGGGTCGAGCTGGGCAAGCAGCTGGCCAACCAGTTGCTGCCGGCATTGCAGGGCGAGGGCGTGGCGATCGCCGACCCGATGACCCGCGAGATCCTGGCGCAAATCCGGTAGCGCCGGGCCATGCCCGGCGGACGCGACCCCGGCTCAACGGCTCGGATCGCGTTCCGGGCTTGGCCGCTTGGCCAGTTTGCGCTGCAGCGACCGTCGGTGCATGCCGAGCAGTCGGGCGGCAGCGGACACGTTGCCGCCCGTCTCGTGCATCGCCTGCTGGATGTGTTCCCACTGCAGGCGACTGATCGGCGTCATCGCGTCGGGGACTTCCATCTCGCCATCGTCGGCCGGGCCGTCGTCCTCTTCGCCCAGCGCGCGCAGGATCATCGGTACCGTTGCCGGCTTGGGCAGATAATCGTCTGCGCCCAGCTTGATGGCTTCCACGGCTGTGGCGATGCTGGCATAACCGGTGACCAGCAGGATCCGCATGTCCGCACGCAGGGCACGCAGGGGCTGGATCAGGGCCAGGCCGGAATCACTGCCGAGCTTGAGGTCGATCAGCGCGAAGGCCGGTGGATGCTGGCGGGCCAGCATCAGCGCAGTGGCCGCGTCCTGCGCGGTCTGCGTTTCCAGTCCCTTGCGCGCCAGGCTGCGCTGCAGGGTGCGCAGGTACAGCTCGTCGTCGTCGACCAGCAGGCCCTGGGTGGAGTGGTGCAGGCTCATGGGGTGTCCTCGCGTGGGGCCAGCGGCAGGCGGAAGCCGACGCGACTGCCGGCCCCCTGGGCCGGGCGCATCCACATCTCGCCGTCGAGGCGTTCGATGGTGGCATGGGACAGGGCCAGGCCGACGCCCATGCCCTCGCTCTTGCTGCTGCCGAACAGCGTGCCCGGCAGCACGGCGGCGCGGGCATCGAAGCCGTGGCCGTAGTCGCGGACTTCGCCGATCAGGTCGTCGCCGTCGATGCGCAGGCTCAGGTCCACGCGCGGGCGCCCGGCCTGTTCTCCGGCATCGGCCGCGTTGTTGAGCAGGACCATCAGCAGGTGGCCCACGCCGGGGTCCAGCGGCAGCCGCAGCGGCGCATCGTCGTTGCGGTGCAGGTCGATCGTGGGCCGCACCAGCCGCCATTGTTCCAGCACCTGCTGGGCGCTGGAGCGGCTGCGTCCGGGCATGTCGGCCGATGCCGGCGCGGCCAGTGCCAGCACCCGTTCGCGGCACTGCACGAGCAGTTCGCGCAGGGTTTCCATGTCCTCACGTACTTCCGGCTCCTCGCTGCGCTCGGCAACGTCGTCGGCCAGCAGGGTCATGGTCGCCAGGGGCGTGTTCAGTTCATGTGCCACCGAGGCGGCGTGGGTGGCCAGGGCGACAATGCCCTCGTTGCGGGCGAAGCGTTCACGCAGTGCCGAGAGCTCCAGTTCCCGTTGCCGCAGGGCCAGGGCCAGGCGCGTGGAGAACGTCAGCACGACGGCGGCGGAGATCAGGAAATTGGCGACTACGCCCCAGCGGTTCAGGTCCTGCGCACGGAAGTAACCGTCCGGCAGCGGCTGGCCGAACAGTCCGCTGGCGGCGTAGCCGAGCAGGCAGGCCAGGGCCACCGCCAACGCCCAGCGCAGGGGCAGGGCGAAGGCAGCCAACGCAATCAGGATCAGGAACAGGGAGCTGAACGGATTGGCCATGCCGCCGCTCCAGCTGATCATCCAGGTCAGGATGATCACGTCCACCAGGATGTGGCCGAAGGCTGTCAGTGGTGCGGTATCGGCCGCTTCCGGCCGCAGCTGGGTGTAGACGTTGAACAGCGCGAGCACGGCGACGCCGGCCCACAGCGGCAGCGGCGGCAACGGCAGGCCCAGCACCCAGGTGGCGACCAGGATGGTGGCGGCCTGGCCGGCCACGGCCAGCCATCGCAGGCTGCACAGGGTGCGGAGAAACGGGGCGTCGGGACCGGTCATTCGCGCCCATCGTATGCGTTCGCGGGCGGGTGTGCCTGCGACAATCGGCCGCAGCCGTGCCGGCGGCTGAATGCGAGTCACCCGGAAACCGGAGGCGGGCGCTAGAATGCCCGCATGCACGACGCCGTTACCCGCCCGACCCCGCCTTCCGAGCCCACCGCCTGGTCCCGTCGCCAGACCCACGCCGTCCAGATCGGCGGAGTCACCGTCGGCGGCGGCAGGCCGGTGGTGGTGCAGTCGATGACGAATACCGACACCTCCGACGTGGCCTCCAGCGTGAAGCAGGTCGCCGAGCTCTGGCGCGCCGGTTCGGAAATGGTGCGGTTGACCGTCAACACCGTCGAGGCCGCGGCCGCGATCCCGCGCATCGTCGACAAGCTGGCGATGATGGGCATCGACGTGCCGCTGATCGGTGATTTCCACTACAACGGCCATCAGTTGCTGACCGCCGAACCGGCGTGTGCCGAAGCACTGGCCAAGTACCGCATCAATCCGGGCAATGTGGGCTTCGGCAAGAAGAAGGACCTGCAGTTCGCGCAGTTGATCGAGTTCGCCATCCGCTACAACAAGCCGGTGCGCATCGGCGCCAACTGGGGCTCGCTGGACCAGGCGCTGGCGGCCAGGCTGATGGATGAGAACAACGAGCGCGAGCAGCCCTGGGACGCTGGACGTGTCCTGCGCGAGGCACTGATCCGGTCAGCGCTGGATTCGGCCGAACAGGCAGTGGAGCTGGGCCTGCCGCGCGACCGCATCGTGCTGTCGGCCAAGGTCAGTGGCGTGCAGGAGCTGATCGCGGTCTACCGTGACCTGGCACAGCGTTCGGAGTTCGCGCTGCATCTGGGCCTGACCGAAGCCGGCATCGGCAGCAAGGGCATCGTTGCGTCGGCAGCGGCGCTGAGCGTGCTGCTGCAGGAAGGTATCGGCGACACCATCCGCATCTCGCTGACGCCCGAGCCGGGCCAGTCGCGGACGCAGGAAGTGATCGTCGCCCAGGAGCTGCTGCAGACCACCGGCCAGCGCGCGTTCACGCCGCTGGTGACGGCCTGCCCGGGATGCGGCCGCACCACCTCCGAGTTCTTCCAGGAGCTGGCCAAGGTGGTGCAGAACCACGTGCGCGAGAAGATGCCGCTGTGGAAAGTGCAGCACCCGGGGGCGGAAAACATGACCCTGGCGGTGATGGGTTGCGTGGTCAACGGCCCGGGAGAATCGCGGCACGCCAACATCGGCATCTCGCTGCCGGGAACCGGGGAGGCGCCGTCGGCGCCGGTGTTCGTCGATGGCGAGAAGAAGGTGACCCTGCGTGGCGAGAACATCGCCCAGGAATTCGTCGCCCTGATCGACGACTACGTCGAACGCACCTATGTCCGAAGCGCAGGATAAGCCCGCGATCCTTGCCGCGCCGGAGCCGGCCTCCGGCTTCCGTCACTGGATGGCGCGCAATGCGTGGCGCCTGGTCCTGCTGTTCGCCGGCGTGCTGTTGCCGCTGGCCGGCTTCGTCGCGCTGGCCGACGAGGTGCATGAGTTTGAATCGTTCCATTTCGACGCGCCGCTGCTGTGGCAGATGCACGGCCTGCATTCGCCGTGGCTGGACCGGTTCTTCGTGCTGCTGTCCCGGCTGGGTTACGAGTGGTTCCTGATTCCCGCCGACGTGCTGATCGTCGCGGCATTGCTGGGCTACCGCCGCTGGCGCGAGGCCACCTTCGTGGCCGTCAGTTTCCTCGGATCGGCACTGCTGAACATGGGCAGCAAGCGGTTCTTCCAGCGGGACCGCCCCAGCCTGTGGGAGTCCATTGCACCGGAATCGACGTACAGTTTCCCCAGCGGTCACGCCATGGGCTCGATGACCCTGGCGGCAACCCTGGTGCTTCTGGCCTGGAATACCCGCTGGCGCTGGCCGGTGCTGGTGCTGGCCCCTGCGTTCAGCTTGCTGGTCAGCGTGTCCCGGGTCTATCTCGGGGTCCATTACCCGTCGGATATCCTGGCCGGGTGGTGTGCAGCGCTGGTTTGGGTGGTAGGGTGCTACCTGGTCATGTTCAGTCGTCGGCATCCCTGGCGACGCCGCGATTCGCCGCCATCGACGGCCAGCGAAGCATCAACACAGGGGGAGTGACGTGGATGGCTCTTCGCGGGCGTCTACGTGATAGATGAGCTGTTTCGTTGCCGCGGGTTCTGCAAGACAGGGGGTAAGTACAATGCGTGAGACTGTGATCAACCCGGCACTCTTGCCCGGTATGCACTTCGACCGCGCTTGCGAGGGTTCGGCACCCTGCCTAGCTTGACCCGCAATGGCCGCATTCGAAGAGGTACGTGAATGACGATTCGAGTCTACCTGGTGGACGACCACGCACTGGTCCGCACCGGGATGAAGATGATCCTGTCGGGTGAGACCGACATCGAGGTGGTGGGCGAGGCCGAGACCGGCGAGGACGCGCTGCGCGAGATCCGCCAGCTGCAGCCGGACGTGGTGCTGTGCGACCTGCACCTGCCGGGTGTCAGCGGCATGGAAGTGACCGAGCGCATCGTGCGCGGCCATCGCAGCACGCGCGTGGTGATCGTGTCCGTCCTGGAGGATGGCCCGCTGCCGAAGCGACTGCTGGAAGCCGGCGCGGCCGGGTACATCGGCAAGGGCTGCGACGCCCAGGAACTGCTGCGCGCGGTGCGCGACGTGGCAGGCGGGCGCCGCTACCTGGGCACCAGCATCGCGCAGAATCTGGCGCTGTCGACGGTGGAGGGGAATGGTTCGCCGTTCGACACCCTGTCTCCGCGCGAACTGGAAGTGGCGCTGCTGCTGACCCAGGGATTGCGCCAGGAAGACATCGCGCGCCGCCTCAGCCTCAGCGCCAAGACCGTCAACACGCACAAGGCGCGCCTGTTCGAGAAGATGGGTATCCACGACAACATCGCGTTGGCGCGCATGGCCAGCCAGTACGGGCTGGTGGATCCGGCACGGCCGCTGTGAGGGTTTCAGCCAACGGCTGAGGTGCGTCGCGCGCCCGGAATCCGTCTTCCAGTTCCGGCCCGCGGTCGCGGGGCCAAGCGTCGGCCCCGCGCTCACCCATCGGGCGCTCAGGTGCCGCGCACGCGCTTGACGATGGCCGCCGCCTGCGCGGCACTGGCGCGCACCTTGTCCCAGTCGCCGTCCGCAATCCAGTTGCCGGGCACCATCCATGAGCCACCGATGCAGACGACGTTCTTCTGCTCGAGGTATTCGGCGGCGGTGTTTTCCGTGATGCCGCCGGTCGGGCACAGCTTCAGATCGGCAATCGGACCGGCCACGCCCTTGATCATCGCCAGGCCGCCGACCGCCGTGGCCGGGAACAGCTTGCACACCCGGAATCCGCGCGCATGCAGCGACAGCAGCTCGGTCGGCGTCGCCGCACCGGGCACCACCGGCAGCGGCGCAGCGGCCAGCGCATCGGCCAGCGCGGGCGGCGTACCCGGGGTCACCAGGAAGTCCGCGCCGGCATCAATCGACTGCTGCATCTGCTCAACGGTCAGCACCGTACCGGCACCGACCACCACGTCCGGCAGTTCGCGTTTGAGCATGGCCAACGCCTCCATCGCCACCGGCGTGCGCAACGTCAGCTCGATTGCCGGCAGACCGCCTTCCAGCAGCGCCGCACTCACCGCACGGGCCTGGTCCAGCGTATGAATCGTCACCACCGGCAGGATGCCCGCCGCATGCAACAGCTCCGCCGCCTTCAGCTGATGTTGTTCGATACCCATAGCTCTGCTTCTGCCTTTGCTTCCGAATTTGATTTTCAGTGATCACTTCGCGGCGTTGATGCGCCGGAAAGTGTGACGCCGCCACCAGCACACTCACCGCCGCAACACACCCGCAACGCTCTTCAACCCTCAGGCGTCCTTCGCCTCATGCGGCGCTGCCGCAGCCGCCGCATCGTGTCCCAGTTCGTACTCGGCGTCGTAATCCCACGGCCCGCCATCGGCCGCTGCCGGCCCGCACGAAATCGAAATGGCGCCCTGATCGGCCGGCCCGACCACGCGACGGTTGATCGCGAACAGGTTGCGCCCCAGATCATTCGCCGCGGGCGCGGTGTTCGGGGCATGCGTGCGTGCTGCCCATTCGGCAGCGTCCACCAGGACCTCCAGCGTGCCTGCCTCGCCGTCCAGACGGATGATGTCGCCTTCGCGCACTTTCGCCAGCGGACCACCACGCGCGGCTTCCGGCGTGACATGGATCGCTGCCGGGATCTTGCCCGACGCCCCGGACAACCGGCCATCGGTGACCAGCGCAACGCGTCGGCCCTGGTTCTGCAGAAGGCCCAGCAGCGGCGCCAGCGAATGCAGCTCCGGCATGCCGTTCGCGCGCGGCCCCTGGTAGCGCACCACCGCCACGAAATCCTGGGGAAGCAGCCCGGCAGCATGCAGCTTGTTGAGCACCTGGGGCGCATCAACGACAACGGCCGGTGCTTCGATCGAACGGTATTGCGGCTTCACCGCCGACAGTTTGATCAACGACCGGCCCAGGTTGCCGCGCAGCAGGCGCAGGCCCCCCTGGCTCTCGAACGGAGCGTCGACGCCGCGCACCACCTCCTCGTCGGCACTGCGCTCCAGCCCGGGCAGATAGACCAGGGTGCCGTCACGCAGCTGCGGTTCGCGGGCGTAATCGGCCATGCCGCCGCGCGCCACACTGACCAGGTCGCCGTGCATCAGCCCAGCCCTGATCAATTCGCCGAACACGAAAGCCGGGCCGCCGGCCGCCGCGAAGCGGTTCACGTCGGCGTCGCCATTCGGATAGACGCGGGCCAGCAGGGGAATCAGCTGCGACAGCTCGTCGAAGTCGTCCCAGGTCAGCACGATGCCGGCGGCACGCGCGACCGCGATCCAGTGGATGGTGTGGTTGGTCGAGCCGCCGGTGGCCATCAGGGCGATGACGGCGTTGATGATCGCGCGCTCGTCGATGATCCGGCCGAGCGGACGGAAATCCTCGCCCAGCGCGGTGATCTCCAGCGCACGCTCGGTGGCCTCGCGGGTGAGCGCATCGCGCAGCGCAGTGCCCGGGTTGACGAAGGATGCGCCTGGCAGCTGCACGCCCATCGCTTCCAGCAGTACCTGGTTGGAGTTGGCGGTACCGTAGAAGGTGCAGGTGCCTGCGCCATGGTAGGAGGCCGACTCGGCCTCCAGCAGTTCTTCGCGGGTGGCTTCGCCGGCCGCATAGCGTTCGCGCACCTCGGCCTTCTGCTTGTTCGGAATGCCCGGTGTCATCGGGCCGGCCGGAATGAACACCGCCGGCAGGTGGCCGAACGCGAGCGCGCCGATCAGCAGCCCGGGCACGATCTTGTCGCATACGCCAAGGTAGACCGTGGTATCGAACATGTCATGGCTGAGGCCGATCGCGGTGGCCTGCGCGATCACATCGCGCGAGAACAGCGACAGTTCCATGCCGCCGCGGCCCTGGGTGACGCCGTCGCACATCGCCGGCACACCGCCGGCCACCTGCGCGGTGGCGCCCAGTTCACGGGCGATCCCGCGGATCTGCTCCGGATAGGTCTCGAACGGCTGGTGGGCCGACAACATGTCGTTATAGGCGGTGATGATGCCCAGGTTCGGCGTCACCCCGCCGCGCAGGCGGCTCTTGTCAGTGCCGCCGCAGGCAGCGAAACCATGGGCGAGATTGCCGCAGCTCAGGCGGCTGCGGAAGGGGCCTTCGCGCAGGGCGGCGTCGACAGCGGCCAGGTAGGCCGCGCGCGAGGCAGCGCTGCGACGGATGACGCGGTCGGTGATGGCTTGCAGTTGCGGATGGAGGCTCATTGGCTACCGGCGTTCGAGGTGGCGAGAGGTGGGCGGCGGCGATATGCCGCCACCGACATCAATCTGCCCAGTGGACGCGCAGGCGCGCGCCTTCCAGGTGGATTGCGTTGAGGATCGGGTACTGCTGGGCATTGTTGCTGTCCAGCGCCTGCCGCAGCACCTGCAGCTTCTGCTTGCCGCGCAGCAGCAGCAGGCGCTGGCGGCACTGGCGCAGGCCGTGCGGGGTCAGCGTGATCCGCAGCGGCCACTGGTTGGCGCCCGGGCAACCGGTCGCATCCAGTGCGGCATAGGGCAGGGGGCTTTCCAGCGCGCGGGTCAGGTCCTTCGAGCCGGGGAACAACGAGGCCGTGTGGCCATCATTGCCCATGCCGAGCGCGACCAGGCTGGGCGGCTGGCTGTGCTGTGCCTGCAGATTGGCGGTGTACACGCATTCCGGAAGCGGCTTGCCGATGCGCACCAGCGGGTCGAAATGTGCACCTTCGGCGCGCTTGAGCAGGTGCTCGCGTACCAGCCAGGCATTGCTGTCGCGATCCTGCGGCGACAGCCAGCGCTCATCGGCCAGGCTCACTTCCACGCGGTCCCAGTGCACTTCCATTTCTGCCAGCGCCTGGTACACCGGCGCCGGCGTGGTGCCACCGGACAGCAGGATGCGTGCGCGGCCGACTTCGTTGATGTCACGGTTGATGGTCTGTGCCATTTCGGTGGCCACCGCTTCGATCCAGCCATCGGCATCGCCGTGACTGACAAAATCGATGCGGTCGTCCTGGAAGACAGGGCTCATGCGGCAACTCCCGGAGCGTCACGTTCGGCATCGGCTGCATAGGCGGCAGCGCCCAGCAGGCCGGGGCAGGGGTGCATGATCGCCAGCGAAGGCACCCGCGCCATGATCGAGGAAAACCGGCCCTTGTGCTCGAAGCGCTGGCGGAAGCCGGAGTGCTGCAGCGAATCCAGCATTTTGGGCACTAGGCCGCCGGTCAGGAACACGCCATCCCAGGCCCCCTGGATCAGCACCAGGTCGCCGGCGATGGCGCCGAACACTGCGCAGAACACATCCACGGTGCGCATCGCCTGCGGATCGCCGAGCGCGGCACGGGCGGTGACGTCGGCCGGCTGCAGATGGCCCGGGTCGACACCGGCCATCTCACAGACCGCACGATGGATGTTGACCAGGCCGGGACCGCAGATGAGACGCTCGTTGGACACGCGGCCGAACTGCTCGGACAGGATCTCCAGGATCCGCACTTCTTCCGGCGTGCCCGGCGGGAAGCTGACGTGACCGCCTTCGGTTTCCAGCGGGTAGCTGCGGCCGTGGCGCACCACCAGGCCACCGACGCCGAGGCCCGTGCCGGGGCCGATCACTCCGTAGTTGCGTGGCTGGCCCGGTGCGGCCGGCGTCCAGTGCGCACCGCCGATCTGCACCACATCCTGCGGTTGCAGCAGGGCGACGGCCATCGCCTGTGCGGCGAAGTCGTTGATCAGGTGCAGCTCGTCGAAGCCGAGCATCGCTGCGGTGCGGCTGCGCGAGATCACCCACGGATGGTTGGTGATGCGTGCCTCGTCGCCATCGACGCGGCCGGCCACGGCAAACACGCCGCGGCGCGCGCTGGCCCCGGCCTGCTCAAGGTAGTGGCGGGCGGCATCGCCCAGCGACGGGAACTCGGCGACCGCGAACTCGCGGATGCTGTCCTTCTGCAGCGGCGCATCCAGCGAAGTGTCGGCCAGTGCGAAGCGGGCATTGGTGCCGCCGATGTCGGCGACCAGAACCGGCTGCGAGCCGCCACTCATGCCGAAGCTCCGGTGTCCGGCGCATCCACGCCCTGTGGCAGGAAGCCGGTGGCATCGGCCGGACCCCACTGGCCTGCAGGGTAAGGCTGGAGCGGCAGGCCGGCTGCCTTCCAGGCATCGGCGACGCTGTCGATCCACGCCCAGGCGGCGCGCACTTCGTCGTCGCGCACGAACAGCGCATGGTTGCCGTTGAAGGCGTCCAGGAACAGGCGCTCGTAAGCGATGCGGCGGTGCAGTCCCGTCGGCACCGACAGCTCCAGTTCCAGCGGATGCAGTTCCAGCGCGCCCCATTCCGGACCGGCCAGGCTGCTCATCAGGCCCAGCTCGATGTTTTCCTGCGGCTGCAGCTGGAACACCAGGCGATTGGGTGCGGCCTGCGCGCGCTGCGGGCGCTCGAACAGCCAATGGGTGACCGGCTTGAGGGTCACCACCACGCGGGTGGTGCGCTCGGGCAGGCGCTTGCCGGTGACCAGATGGAAGGGAACGCCGGACCAGCGCCAGTTGTCGATGTGCGCGGTGACGCCGGCGAAGGTTTCCACGTCGCTGCCTTCCGGCGGCTGGTAGGCCTGTGCCGGCTGGCCGTTGATGGTGCCGGCCGTATAGCGGCCGCGCACGCTGTCGCGGGCGGCATGCTGGGCGTCGAGGGGGCGCAGGGCGCGCAGCACCTTGACCTTCTCGTCGCGGATGCGGTCGGCTTCGAGCGAAGCCGGCGGTTCCATCGCCACCAGGCACAGCAGCTGCAGGATATGGCTCTGCACCATGTCACGCAGGGCGCCGGAGCGCGCGTAGTACGCGTCGCGGCCGTCCACGCCTTCGCTCTCTGCGACCAGGATGTGCACCGACTCGATGTAGTTGCGGTTCCACACCGCCTCCAGCAGGGTGTTGCCGAAGCGCAGGGCGATCAGGTTCTGCACCGCGGCCTTGCCCAGATAGTGATCCAGGCGGAACACGCGGTCTTCATCTATCCACTGGCCGATGGTGCTGATGATCTCCTCGGCACTTTCGCTGTCGCTGCCGATCGGCTTCTCCAGCATCAGCCGGGCCGGTGCGGCGAGGGCGCCACCCTTGGCCAGGCCTTCGCAAGTGGAGATGTACAGGCCCGGCGGAATGGCCAGGTAACTCACGCACCGGCGGTCCACCAGATCGGAGACGGCGGCGGCGACCGAGTCGACATCGCGCAGGTCCACCGAACGGTAGTCGATGCGGCGCAGCAGCGCGGCGATGTCGTCCTGCGAGGCCATCGGCATGGCCTGCTGCAGGCGCGGCCGCAGGATGTCATGGAAGGCCTCGGTGTCATGGCCGGACAGGGCCAGCGCACGGATGCGGAAATCCTCCGGCAGCAGACCATCGCCAAGCAGGCGCAGCAGCGAAGGGAACAGGTAGCGCTGGGCCAGATCACCTGTGGCACCGAACAGGAAGAGGGTGTCGTGCATCGCTCGAGTTTCAGATCCGGGTGACATCGTTGTCAATCGCTTCATGGCTGGGTTCGGGGGACATCCGCGCAACTGCCTGTCCGAGGTTCGCGGAACGCGATCTGCAGGGGATACCGGCAGGCCGTTCCATTCGAAACCACCGCACCGGCGAACGTTCCATTGTCCGCCGACGCAGGTCGGTGCGCACCGACCATCGGATAGTGCCACGTGAAAACGTTTACATGGCAGAATGGGCAACTGTATTCGATTGCAGTGCTCGCCGTCATGCGGCAGTCGCGCAATCATTGCTGCCATCGGGAGGGCCGAGGCAGTCCCAAAAGACAGCCCGGCGTCGGGCAGACCGGATCAGGTGATATGGCAAAAGTGCAGTTGCAGGGTGTGCGCAAGGTCTACGACAACGGCCAGGTTGCGGTGAAGGACGCCACGTTCGAGGTCGCCGATGGCGAACTGATGGTGCTGGTCGGTCCTTCCGGCTGTGGCAAATCGACCCTGCTGCGGATGGTGGCGGGCCTGGAGGAGATCAGCGGTGGCACGCTGAGTATCGGTGACCGCGTGGTCAACGATGTGGCACCAAAGGATCGCGATATCGCCATGGTGTTCCAGAGTTATGCGCTTTACCCGCACATGACCGTGGCCGAGAACCTGGCGTTCGGCCTGAAGCTGCGTGGCCACGACAAGGCGACCATCGACAGGCGGATTGCCGAAGCGGCGCAGACGCTTGGCTTGACCGAGATGATGGACAAGCTGCCCAAGGCGATGTCAGGTGGCCAGCGCCAGCGTGTTGCGCTGGGGCGCGCGCTGGTGCGCGAACCTGCGGTGTTCCTGCTCGACGAGCCGCTGTCCAATCTCGATGCCAAGCTGCGCCACAGTGTGCGTACCGAGATCGCGCAGCTGCACCGCAAGCTGGGCACGACCATGATCTATGTGACGCACGACCAGGTCGAAGCGATGACGCTGGGCCAGCGCATCGTGGTGCTCAAGGACGGCATCATCCAGCAGATCGATACGCCGATGGCGCTGTATGACCGCCCGGCCAACCTGTTCGTGGCCGGTTTCCTCGGCAGCCCGGCGATGAACGTGCTGCGCGGGACGTTGCAGGGCGATGCGGGCGGTGTGACGGTGGTCGAGGGTGAGTGGCGGGCGCCGCTGGGCCAGGCCACGATCGACTCCGCGTGGCTGCAGAAGCCGATCAACGTCGGCGTGCGTCCGGAGCACCTGCAGCCCGCCACGGGAGATGACGCGCATGCATTCACCGCGCGCATCGAGGGCATCGAGCCGGTCGGCAACGAGATCTTCGTCAACCTCAGCAGCGGCCAGCATGCACTGACCATGCGGGTGGCGCCGCAGGCGCTGCCGGCCGTGGGCGAGGACATCCGCGTGGCGATCCATCCGCAGGGCCTGCACTTCTTCAACGCGGAAACCGGCGAGCGCCTGTAAGAATCGGTGGCGCCGGGCCATGCCCGGCGTCATCGGCAGATCCACGCCCTGCGTGGGTAGGGCGCAGCCTCAGCGCGCCAGGCCATCCAGCAGCGGAATCCGCTGCGCGGGCGCATCGCCGACCTGCAGCGCGGCGTCGCTCGTTTCAAGTGGCAGCACCGCCAGCGCCAGATCGCCGGCCACGCTGGCGATCGTGCCCAGTGCCGCGCCGTCCTGCTGCACGCCGTCACCGGCCTGCGCCGGCGCATGGGTGTGCAGCAGCTGCACTGCGCGCTTGGCCTTGCCGAGGAAGTGGGTGCGGGCGACGATTTCCTGGCCCGGGTAGCAGCCTTTCTTCACGCTGTAGCCGTTCAGACGGTCCAGCCCCAACTGCTGCGGCGTCCACACCTCGCGCTGGCTCTGCTCCAGCCGGGGCAGGCCATACCGCAGGTCAGCCTGGCGCCAGGCCAATACAAAGGCCGCGGCGTCGTCCGGCCCACCGGCCGGGAAGGTGTCAGCGGCACCGATGCGCAGCGCGCGCGGCAGCGCGTCGCTGCCCAGGTCCAGCTCCCAACCGCCTGCATTGGCGGCGATCGCCGCGCCGGTAGCCGCTTCCGGTGCGGTGAACGCGCCGGCCACGGCCAGATCGTCGCGCAGCTGCACCTTGACCTTGCGGCGGAACACGAAACGCTGCAGTTGCGACGCAGTCGCATCCGCGTCGCCATCGGCGAACACCAGCATCACGTGATCCTCAGCCAGCCGGAGCAGCTGGAACACCGCCAGGGTGCGGCCCTTGGCACTCAGCCAGGCGCTCCACTGCCAGTGCTGCAGGGGCAGGGCGAGGACATCGCTGCTGAACTGGGCATGGGCGAAGGCAGCTGCGTCCACGCCCTGCAGGCTCACCAGCTGGTGGCCCGGAAGGCGTGGATATCCGACGAAAGCAGGGGGCAGGTTGTCAGGCACGTGAACGAGGTCTAAAATTTGTGCGTTGCGAGACCGACCATGATAGGCCAAACAACCCCCACTCCCGACGACGAAACTGAAGCCCCGCTGGTCCCTGCGGCACCCGTGCCCGTGGAACAGGAAAAGGCAGAGGAATTCGGCGGCCGCGGCGGACTCGATCCGGTGCGGTATGGCGATTGGGAGAAAAACGGACGCTGCATCGATTTCTGATCAGCATTGAGCCAACGCGGCCGCGTGCCGCCCAGCCGAGACAACGAGCCCAGCGAATGGCGACCAGACAACGCCCACTTTCCCCGCACCTTCAGGTGTATCGCTGGCAGATTCAGATGGCCACCTCGATCCTGCATCGAGCCACGGGCGTCTTTCTGTCTGTTGGTGCCCTCATCATCGCTGCGGGCCTGCTGGCCCTGATGATGGGGCCCGATTCCTGGAACTGCTTCACCGGCCATGCCGGGGCCTGGTATGGCCGCGTGTTCCTGTTTGCGTGGACATGGTCGTTCGCCTATCACCTGTGCAATGGCATCCGCCATGTGGTGCAGGACTTCGCCATCGGCTTCAGCATCCCCGCCTTCATCCGCAGCAGCTGGCTGTCGGTCATCGGCAGCCTGGTGATCACCCTGCTGGTGTGGGCCTACGTGATGTTTGGAGGTGCCGCGTGAGCAAGTTCCGTACTCCGCTGAAGAACGTGCGTGGCCTGGGTTCGGCCAAGACCGGCACCGAGCACTTCGTGCACCAGCGCCTGACCGCCGCCGCCCTGGTGGTGCTGGGGATCTGGTTCCTGGTCTTCGTGCTGGGCCTGCTGGGTTCCGACTACGCGACCGCCACTGCTGCCATCGCCAAGCCGTGGAACGCGGTGCCGCTGATCGGCCTGCTGATCGCCATGTTCTGGCACGCACAGCTCGGCATGCAGGTCGTGCTGGAAGATTACATCCACGAATCGCTGCTGGCCCTGGTGCTGCAGACCGCGGTGAAGTTCGTCGCCGTGCTCGGCATGATCGTCAGTGTGTTCGCGGTGGGCCGCATCGCCCTCGGCGTTGCCTGAGCCCAGGCACCTACACAGGAATCCAGACTAGATGTCCGCTTACAAGATCACCGAACACAAGTACGACATGGTCGTGGTGGGCGCCGGCGGCGCCGGCCTGCGTGCCACGTTCGGCCTGGCCGCCAAGGGCCTGCAGACCGTGTGCCTGACCAAGGTCTTCCCGACCCGTTCGCACACCGTCGCCGCCCAGGGCGGTATCTCCGCCGCGCTCGGCAACATGGGCGAGGACGACTGGCGTTACCACTTCTTCGACACCATCAAGGGGTCGGACTGGCTGGGCGACCAGGACGCCATCGAGTACATGTGCCGTGAGGCCATTCCGGCCATCATCGAGCTCGAGCACTACGGCGTGCCGTTCTCGCGTACCGCCGAAGGCAAGATCTACCAGCGCCCGTTCGGTGGCATGACCACCAAGTACGGCGAAGGCCCGGCGGCGCAGCGCACCTGCGCGGCGGCCGACCGTACCGGCCACGCGATGCTGCATACGCTGTACCAGCAGTCGCTGAAGCACGACGCGCGCTTCATGATCGAGTACTTCGCGCTCGACCTGATCTTCGACGACGAAGGCGTCTGCCGCGGCGTGCTGGCCCTGGACATGTCCGACGGCACGCTGCACCTGTTCCGCGCCCAGGGCGTGGTACTGGCCACCGGCGGTTACGGCCGAGCCTATTTCAGCGCAACTTCCGCGCATACCTGCACCGGCGACGGTGGCGGCCTGGCCATGCGTGCCGGCATCGCCATGCAGGACATGGAGTTCGTGCAGTTCCACCCGACCGGCATCTACGGCGCCGGCTGCCTGATCACCGAGGGTGTCCGCGGTGAGGGTGGCATCCTGCGCAACAGCAGCGGCGAGCGCTTCATGGAGCGCTATGCACCGCATTACAAGGATCTGGCATCGCGCGACGTGGTCAGCCGCTCGATGACCATCGAGATCCGCGAAGGCCGCGGCGTCGGCGAGCACAAGGATCACATCCTGCTCGACCTGACCCATCTGGGCCCGGGCGTGATCGATGACAAGCTGCCGGGCATCGCCGAGAGCGCCCGCATCTTCGCCGGCGTCGACGTGCACAAGCAGCCGATCCCGGTCATCCCGACCGTGCACTACAACATGGGTGGCATCCCGACCAACTACCACGGTGAAGTGGTGCGCAAGGTCGGCGACAACCCCGATGCCGTGGTGCCGGGCCTGTACGCCATCGGCGAAGCGGCCTGCGTGTCCGTGCACGGCGCCAACCGCCTGGGCTCCAACTCGCTGCTGGACCTGGTGGTGTTCGGCCGTGCGGTGGCCAACCGCTGTGCCGAGACCATCACGCCGGGCGCGTCGCACAAGCCGCTGCCGGCCGATGCCTGCGACAAGGCGCTGGGCCTGCTGGACAAGCTGCGCCACGCCAACGGCGATACCCCGACCTCGGTCATCCGCGACCGCATGCAGCGCACCATGCAGGCCGACGCGGCCGTCTTCCGCACCAGCCAGACGCTGAAGGAAGGCTGCGAGAAGATGGACAAGATCTTCGATTCGTTCCAGGACGTGAAGGTCTCGGACCGTTCGCTGGTGTGGAACTCGGACCTGATCGAGACCTACGAGCTGAACAACCTGCTGCTCAACGCGGTGGCGACGATCAACTCGGCCGAACAGCGCAAGGAAAGCCGCGGCGCGCATGCGCACGAGGACTTCCCGGACCGCGACGACGTCAACTGGCAGAAGCACACCCTGGTCAGCGTCGACGAGAAGGGCAAGTGCAGCTTCGACTACCGTCCGGTGCACATGTACACGTTGACCGATGACGTGTCCGTGGTGCCGCCGAAGCCGCGCGTGTACTGATCCGACCCCGCCTACCATGCAATCCGCGCCTTGAGGGCGCGGGCCGCCTGAGCCAACGAGAGCAGCCATGGCCGAGTTTTCACTCCCCAAGAATTCCAAGATCACGAAGGGCCAGCACTTCCCCGTCAAGAACGGCGGCAAGAACGTGCGTACCTTCAAGATCTACCGCTGGAGTCCGGACGACGACAGCAATCCGCGCACCGATACCTATGAGGTCGATCTGGACGCCTGCGGCCCGATGGTCCTGGACGCGCTGATCAAGATCAAGAACGAGATCGACCCGACCCTGACCTTCCGTCGCTCCTGCCGCGAAGGCATCTGCGGTTCGTGCGCGATGAACATCGACGGCACCAACACGCTGGCCTGCACCCGCGCCATCGCGGACTGCGGCAAGAAGGAAGTGCCGATCTACCCGCTGCCGCACATGAACGTGGTCAAGGATCTGGTTCCGGACCTGACCCACTTCTACGCGCAGTACGCCTCGATCAAGCCGTGGATCCGCACGCAGACCCCGGCGCCGCCGGATCGCGAGCGCCTGCAGTCGCCGGAAGACCGCAAGAAGCTCGATGGCCTGTACGAGTGCATCCTGTGCGCCTGCTGCTCGACCAGCTGCCCGAGCTACTGGTGGAACGGCGAGCGTTACCTGGGGCCGGCGATCCTGCTGCAGGCCTACCGCTGGATCATCGACTCGCGCGATGAGGACACCGGTGCGCGCCTGGACGATCTGGAAGATCCGTTCAAGCTGTACCGCTGCCACACCATCATGAACTGCGCCCGCACCTGCCCGAAGGGCCTGAACCCGGCGCTGGCGATTGCCGAGATCAAGAAGCTCATGATGGAGCGTCGCGCCTGATCCATCCCGCATGCGGCCGCATCGACGGCGGCCGCACGCACCCCAGCCGAGCCACGCCATGCGTGGCTTCGCTGTATCTGGAGGCCTGCAATGGATGAAGAGACCCTGCTGAAGAAGCTGCGCTGGCGCTGCCGGCGTGGCATGCGCGAACTGGACCAGCTGTTCGAGCGCTACCTTGACCGCGAATGGAGCACCGCGCCGACCGAAGAGCGCGAGGTTTTCCTGTTCCTGCTCGACTGTGAGGACGATAAATTGTGGCGCTGGTTCATGGGCTACGAGGTCTGCCCGCATGCGCACGCCATCCCGCTCATGGACAGGATCCGCGCCCTCAAGCCTTGAGTGGCGTCCTTCACGGCTGCAGGCGGGTGCCCAGCTGGCGGTACTGCTCGCCGCCCCCTGGCTGCTGCGCGCTTCGGATCTGCCCCGAGACGCCCTGGTTCCCGTCGTACTGCTGGTCTGGGCGCTGGGCCTGGCCGAGCTCTTCTGGCGCCTGCGCCGGCCGAAGGTGAGGGTGTGCCTGCCCGCGTTGCCCGCTCCGCTGCAGGTGGCGGGGCAGGCGCTGGACGCTCCACAGCTGGTGATCCGCGGCCCGTGGCTGTTGCTGCATGGGCACCAGGGGCGGCGGCAACGGCGGCTGCTGTTCTGGCCGGATGTGCTCGATGCCCGGCAGCGACGTGAACTGCGACTGGCCGTCGCCGCACGCGCCGTTTCCCGTCGAGCCCGGTCGGTGGCACCATAGGCTGAATCGTCCGGCGTGCCTGCATGTTCAAACCCATTCCCGTGGCCATCGGCCTGCGCTACCTGCGCGCCAAGCGCCGCAACGGCTTCATCTCCTTCATTTCGATGGCATCGATCCTGGGCATCGCGCTCGGCGTTACGGTGCTGATCACCACCCTGGCGGTGATGAGCGGCTTCCAGAAGGAAATCCGCAGCCGCCTGCTGCAGATGACGGCGCATACCACCATCAGTCGCGACGGCGAGCCCATGCCGGACTGGATGCGCGTGGTGGACGTGGCCAACAAGGACCCGCGCGTGGCGGGCGCCGCACCCTATATCGAGATCCAGTCGATGATCAGCGGCCCGCGCGTGCAGGGTGCGATCATCCAGGGCATCGACCCGGCACTGGAGCCGAAGGTGTCGGTGATCGACCAGAAGGTGGTCAAGGGCAGCTACGACAGCCTGAAACCCGGCAGCTTCAATCTGCTGCTGGGCAAGGAACTGGCGATCTGGCTGGGCGTCGACGTCGGCGACCAGGTGCTGGTGACCTTCGCCGAAGTGCAGGGCACACCTGCAGGTGCCGTTCCGCGGATGAAGCGCTTCACCGTCAGCGGCATCTTCGAGGCCGGCTACAACGAGGTCGACCGCGGCGTCGGCTTCGCCAACATGAAGGATCTCGAGCGCGTACTGCGCGCCGATGGCGCGACCGGCGTGCGCCTGAAACTGCACGACATGGACCGCTCGCTGGAAGTCGGCGTGGACCTTGCGCAGAACCTCGGCGGCGCCTATCGCGTAAGTGACTGGACCCAGCAGAACGCCAATCTCTACCACTCGCTGCGCATGGAGAAAGTGGTGATGGGCATCCTGCTGTCGCTGATCATCGCGATGGGCGCGTTCAATCTGGTGTCCTCGCAGGTGATGCTGGTCACCGACAAGCAGGCGGACATCGCCATCCTGCGCACGCTCGGCCTGACCCCGGCCGGGGTGATGCAGGTGTTCATGGTGCAGGGCTCGTTGATCGGCATCTTCGGCACGCTGGCCGGACTGATCGGCGGCATCACCCTGACCTTCAACCTGGAACGCATCCTCGGTGCCATCGAGCGCGTGTTCAACGTCAAGCTGCTGCCGGAAGACGTGTACTACATCACCGGCCTGCCGACGGACATGCAGACCGGCGACGTGGTGGTGATCACCGTGGTCGCGCTGCTGATGAGCTTCCTGGCCACCCTGTATCCCGCCTGGCGGGCGGCACGCACCCAGCCGGCGGAGGCCCTGCGCTATGAATGAAGCCTTTGACCGCGGCCAGGAAGTGATCCGCGCCGAGCACCTCGGCAAGATCTATGCCGAAGGGCGCATGCAGACCCCGGTATTCGACGGCCTGAACCTGACCGTCACCGCGGGTGAAACCGTGGCCATCATCGGCGCGTCCGGTGCAGGCAAGAGCACGCTGCTGCACCTGCTGGGGGGACTGGACGTACCCAGTGCCGGCGAGGTGTACGTGGCCGGTCAACGCATGTCGGCGCTGTCGGATACCGCGCGTGGCCTGCTGCGCAACCAGGCGCTGGGCTTTGTCTACCAGTTCCATCACCTGCTGCCGGAATTCACCGCGCTGGAAAACGTGATGATGCCGCTGCTGCTGTCCCGCTCGCATTCGCCGATGTCACAGCGGGCGATGTTCGCCGGCCTGGGCGTGGTGGGGACGGCGCTGGCCAGCATCGTCAACGGGGCCACCGCCTTCGTCCGTGGTCGTCCTGAAGTGGAGGAGGCGGCCGCGCGCGCAACCTTGCTGCTGGAGTCGGTCGGGCTGGGCCATCGCCTGGACCACAAACCGGGCGAGCTTTCCGGTGGCGAGCGCCAGCGTGCGGCGGTGGCGCGCGCGCTGGTGAATCATCCGGCCTGCGTGCTGGGCGACGAGCCGACCGGCAACCTGGACGATCGCACGGCCGGCACCGTGTTCGACCTGATGCTTGAACTCAATCGTGCCCGCCACACCAGCCTGGTGCTGGTCACCCACGACCGCGGCCTGGCGCGGCGCCTGGACCGGGTGCTGGAGCTGCGCGAAGGGCGCCTGCACGAGCTGGCCCACGCCGACGTCTGAGCGGCCGGCAACGTGCACCTCCCGGCGCCTGAACGGTGGCGCCGGGATTCTCGCCGCCCATACCCGGGCAGGCGCATGATGGCCCCCGGTTCCCCGTGGAGATCGACATGAAGACCCCGCTTGTGATCGCAGGGCTCTGCCTTGCCCTGGCCGCGTGTGCGACCACCGGCCGCCTGAGCAGTGCCGAGCGGCTGGACCTGTACCGGGCGCACGCCGGCGCACCGCAGAATGACATGCAGTTCTTCGGCAGCCTCAACGGCTGGACCGAACTGGGCGACAGTGCACTGGCGGTATGGACCCGGCCCAGCGAGGCCTACCTGCTGGAATTGAACGGCCCCTGCCAGGATCTGTCGTTTGCGACCGCCATTGGCCTGACCAGCCGCATGAACCGCGTGTCGGCCCGCTTCGACAAGGTGCTGGTCCGTGACCCGACCGGAGGCCCGCGCCTGCCATGCTTCATCAGCAGCATCCGCAAGCTTGACGTGAAGGCGCTGCGTGCTTCGGAACAGGAGCTGCGGCAGGCGCAGGTGCAGGAGCGCGAGGAGCCGGCGAACTAGGCCGGCAGCGCCGGGCCACGGCGGCAGATGCAGGGGCGCCGGGCACGGCCCGGCGCCATCTCCGGATCAGGCTTCCGGGACGAAGCCGGCGGGCTTCTCCGCGTCCTTCTCGAACAGGAACTTGACCAGTTCCCCTTCCAGGAACGCGCGGTGCTTTGGATCGCGCGGTGACAGGCGGTTCTCGTTGATCAGCATGGTCTGGTGCGCCAGCCATGCCGCCCAGGCCTGCTTGCCGATGTGGTTGAAGATGCGCTGGCCCAGTTCGCCCGGATAGGGCACGAAGTCCAGGCCCTCGGCATCGCGTTGTTCGTACTGGCAGAAGACGGTTCGGGGCATGGCACTCACTCGTGGTTGCGGGGTTTCTTGGATCTGCGTCGTGGCGGTTTGATCGCAGTGCCATCAAGCAGCTTGCGGATGGGAGCCGGCAAGCCCAGCGTCGGCAGTTCGTCGGCGGTGACCCAGCGCAGCGAGGATTCTTCCACGCGCAGGCCGCGTACCTGTCGCGACAGGATCTGCAGGTGCAGCCTGTAGTGGCTGAAGGTGTGCTGCAGCACCGGCAGCTCGTCGGCATCTTCCAGCGAGCCGTCCACGTGTGCATCGAACCAGTCCTGCAGCGCTTCACCGGCGTCGGCCTGCGGCAGGGTCCACAGTTGCGCCCAGATGCCGGTCTCAGGTCGCTTCTGCAGCAGCACGCGCTGCTGGGCATCGCGCAGCAGCAGGGCCACGGCCTCGCGTTCGGGCAGGGCCTTGCCGGGCTTCGGCGTGGGCAACTCGGCGGTCCGGCCTTCGCGGCGCGCCACGCAGTCCTGCTGCTGTGGGCAGATCACGCAGGCGGGCCTGGCGCGGCTGCACACGGTGGCACCGAGGTCCATCTGTGCCTGCGTGTAGTCGGCCATCCGGCCGTCCGGCACCCGGGCGGCGTGCGCTTCGGCGATGGCCCACAACTGCTTTTCGATGGCTGGCAGGCCGGGGAAGCCTTCGATGCCGTGATAGCGGCTGAGCACGCGCTTGACGTTGCCGTCGAGGATCGGAAACCGGTCGTTCCAGGCCTGGCTGAGGATCGCGCCTGCGGTGCTGCGGCCGATGCCGGGCAGCGCATGCAGCGCGTCGAAATCACGCGGCAGTTCGCCGTCATGCAGTTCCACGCAGCGCTGGGCCGCCGCATGCAGGTTGCGCGCACGGGCGTAGTAGCCCAGCCCGGCCCACTGCGCCATCACCGCATCGTTGCTGGCGGCGGCCAGCGCGGGCAGGGTGGGGAAATGCTGCAGGAACCGCTGGAAGTACGGGATGACCGTGGCCACCTGGGTCTGCTGCAGCATGATCTCCGACAGCCAGACCCGATAGGGGCTGCGCGGATGCTGCCAGGGCAGGTCGTGGCGGCCGTGGTCGTCGAACCAGTGCAGCAGGCGGGCGACGAACGGGTCGCCCGCGGGCACGATGGTGGCCTCAGGCACTGCCAAGCGCTTCGGGCAACAGCGCGTCGACGAAGGCTTCCGGATCGAATTCACGCAGATCTTCCGGGCGCTCACCGATGCCGGCGAAACGGATCGGAATGCCGAACTCGCGGGCCAGTGCGAACACCACGCCGCCCTTTGCGGTGCCGTCCAGCTTGGTCACCACCAGGCCGGTCACGTTCACCGCGGCGTTGAACTGGCGCAGCTGCGACAGCGCGTTCTGGCCGGTGGTGCCGTCAATCACCATCAGCACCTCGTGCGGCGCAGCGGGATCGATCTTGCCGAGCACACGACGGATCTTGCCCAGCTCGTTCATCAGGCCGGACTGGGTATGCAGGCGGCCGGCGGTATCGGCAATCAGCACCGACGTGCCGCGCGCCTTGCCGGCCTGCAGCGCGTCGTAGGCCACCGAGGCGGCGTCGGCATTCTGGCCCTGGGCCACCACGGCCACGCCGTTGCGCTCGCCCCAGGCCTGCAGCTGGGCCACGGCAGCGGCACGGAAGGTATCGCCGGCGGCCAGCATCAGGCTGTGACCGTCGTCCTTGAAGCGCTTGGCCAGCTTGCCGATGGTGGTGGTCTTGCCGACACCGTTGACGCCAACGGTCAGCACCACGAAGGGCCTGGCGTTGCGATCGATCACCAGGGGCCTGGCGACCGGCTGCAGGATCGCGATCAGGTCGGCACGCAGTGCGCCCAGCAGTGCGTTGGCATCGGCGAACTCACGTGCCTTCATGCGTCTGCGCAGGCCTTCGACCAGCTCGGTGGTCGCACCGACGCCGACATCGGCGGTGATCAGCGCGGTTTCCAGTTCGTCCAGCAGGTCATCGTCGAGCTTGGGATTGCGCGAGAACAGGCCGCCAAAGCTGCGCGCGATGACGCTGTTGCGCAGGCGTTCGCGCCAGCCGGACTTGCCCGCCGGGGCCGGTGCGGCATCCACCAGCACCGGCAGGTCGGCGGCCGGTGCGGAGGGCTGCTGTGCGGGAATCACCGGAGCCAGCGGAGCGAGCACGGCGGCGGCGGCACGTGCCTCGGCCTCGACGTCTTCCGGTGCCAGGACGCGTTCGGCCGCTGCCGGCGCCGGCGGGGACGCCGGGGCAGCGGCGGGCGGCGCCGGGACGGGCACCGCCTCAGCCGGAGCCACGGCTGGCGGTGCGTCGGCTACGACCGTGGTGTCCTCGACGGGCGCGGCCGACGGGAATGCCGCCGCCAGCTCTTCAGCCGAGTAGTGCTGGGTCTTGGGCGCGTCCGGTGTGGCGGCGTCCTGGGGCTTCTTGCGGCGGAAAAAACTGAGCATTGGCAAAAGGCGCTGAAATCAGAGGGATATGCTACCACCCGGGCCCGTCTGCCCGATGTGGACTCAAGGTCGCGGCCGGGCAGCCGCTAATGGCTTCGGAGGGCTGCACCGAGCGGCCCGGAGACCGCCATGGACAACGTGATGGCAACGGCCTGGAGCGGCATGCGGGCAGCGGGACAAGGCGTGCAGGTGGCCGCGCACAACGTGGCCAACCTGGCGACAGCCGATGCGCCGCGCCTGCAGTTGCAACGCGCGGCGGTGGAGCAGGGTGGGGTGCAGACCCGGGTGACCGCTGCCGGCGCCGATCCCGCCGCGCCGCTCGCTGATTTGCTGGCGGCAAACGCGGAGGTGGTGGCCTTCGCCGCCAACGCTTCGCTGGTCCGCCGCCAGGACCAGATGCTGGGGTCGCTGCTGGATCGCCGGGCCTGAGCAGCCCGGCCTGGCAGATGCCAGCCAGCGCCCGGCAGCGCCGGGTCATGCCCGGCGACCACCCTGCGTGTCAGGCCGACAGCTCCAGCAGCAGCTTGTTCAGGCGCGCAACATAGGCGCCCGGGTCCTTCAGGCTGTCGCCGGCCGCGAGCGCGGCCTGGTCGAACAGCACGCGGCCGAGATCGTCGAAACGATCACCATCGGCCTCGCCATCGAGCTTGGTGATCAACGGGTGCCCCGGATTGATCTCCAGCACCGGCTTGCTGTCAGGCACCTTCTGGCCGCTGGCTTCCAGGATCTGGCGCATCTGCAGGCCCAGATCCTGTTCGCCGATGGCCAGCACCGCTGGCGAATCGGTCAGCCGGTGCGACACGCGGACTTCGGCCACGTCGTCGCCGAGCACCGCCTTCAGCCGTTCGATCAGGGCCTGCTTGTCCTTGGCCGCCGCTTCCTGTTCCTGCTTGTCCGACTCGGTCTCCAGCGCGCCGAGGTCGAGGTCGCCACGGGCGATGTCGACAAAGCCCTTGCCGTCGAAGTCGGTCAGGTAACCCATCAGCCATTCGTCGATGCGGTCGGTCAGCAGCAGCACTTCCACGCCCTTCTTGCGGAACACTTCCAGGTGCGGGCTGTTGCGGACCTGGCTGTAGCTCTCGCCGGTCAGGTAGTAGATCTTGTCCTGGCCTTCGGCCATGCGACCGATGTAGTCGGCCAGCGAGACGGTCTGGGCATCGCCCTCGCCACGGGTGGAGGCGAAGCGCAGCAGGCCGGCCACCTTCTCGCGGTTGTTGTAGTCCTCGGCCGGTCCTTCCTTCAGCACCTGGCCGAATTCCTTCCAGAACGTGGCGTACTGCTCGGGCTTGTCGGTTGCCAGCTTCTCCAGCATGTCCAGCGAGCGCTTGGTCAGCGCGGCCTTCATCGAATCGATGACCGGGCCGGACTGCAGGATCTCGCGCGAGACGTTCAGCGACAGGTCGTTGGAATCGACCACGCCCTTGATGAAGCGCAGGTACAGCGGCAGGAACTGCTCGGCCTGGTCCATCACGAACACCCGCTGGACATACAGCTTCAGGCCCTTGGGCGCATCGCGGTGATACAGATCGAACGGTGCACGGCCCGGCACGTACAGCAGCGAGGTGTACTCCAGCTTGCCTTCGACCTTGTTGTGGCTCCACGCCAGCGGATCGCTGTGGTCGTGTGCCACGTGCTTGTAGAACTCGCTGTACTCGGCGTCGCTGATCTCGGTGCGCGGACGGGTCCACAGCGCGCTGGCACGGTTGACGGTTTCCCATTCGACCGCCGCGCCCTCTTCACTCCCTTCCTTCGGCATCTGGATCGGCAGGCCGATGTGGTCGGAGTACTTCTTGAGGATGCTGCGCAGGCGCCAGCCATCGGCAAAGTCGTGTTCGCCGTCCTTCAGGTGCAGCACGATGCGGGTGCCGCGCTCGGGCTTGTCGAGGGTCGCGACGTCGAAGTCGCCTTCGCCGCGCGAGGTCCAGCGCACGCCTTCGCTGCTGGCCAGGCCGGCCCGCCGCGAGGTGACTTCGACTTCGTCGGCGACGATGAACGCGCTGTAGAAGCCGACACCGAACTGGCCGATCAGCTGCGAGTCCTTCTTCTGGTCGCCGGACAGCTGGCGCAGGAAGTCGCCGGTGCCGGACTTGGCAATGGTGCCGAGGTGGGCGATGGCCTCGGCGCGGCTCATGCCGATGCCGTTGTCCTCGATGGTGATGGTGTGGGCGGCCGGGTCGAAACTGACGCGCACGCGCAGGTCGCTGTCGTCTTCCAGCAGGGACGGCTGGGTCAGCGCCTCGAAGCGCAGCTTGTCGGCCGCGTCGGCGGCATTGGACACCAGCTCGCGCAGGAAGATCTCCTTGTTGGAGTACAGCGAGTGGATCATCAACTGCAGCAGCTGCTTGACTTCGGTCTGGAAGCCAAGGGTTTCGGTCTGGGTCGTCTCGGTCATCGATAGGGCTCCGTGTGCAATGCCGCGCCAGCGCGTGCGGCCTCGCCAAGGGGTAGGGGTGATTGTCCCGAAATCAAGGGGGTTGGTCGGGCAGGGCGGCGCCCTGCACCCGCAGAGGCCGGAGCAAAAGCAACAGCGGGCATTCCGAGGGATGGCGGGGCACTGCGGGTTCGCGGGGGCGCCGTGAATCTGTGGTGGTCAAGTATTTCTGGACACTCGCCAGGGGGGTTAGGCCACCTGCGCTTCGTGGGGCGCAGGTGGCACAAGGCCGTTGGCGTTATGAAGCCGACGGTGGTTGTACCAGTCCACAAACTTCTCGATGTCCGCTGCGGC
>NZ_JBRRCG010000024.1:0-44816 GCF_056757995.1 Stenotrophomonas sp. STEN147 | reverse complement strand
GTGTGGGCTTGCAGGACCGTTGGCGCCATGGATGGCGCCATCGAGCCCCCATGGACGGGTTTACGGCGTGTCCTGCAAGCCCACACCGCCCCGCCCAATAAGCAGACAGCCCAGAGCCGGCTGTTGCCTTTGACGTTGCATTGGCTTGCAGCAGGTGCAGGGCACAGCCCTGCCGAACACCCCCCAACCCTTACTGCAGCAGGGAGCGCAGCATCCACGCATACTTCTCGTGGGTCTGCAGGCGCTGGGTCATCAGATCCTCGGTCGGGGCATCATCGCCCTTGGCCGCCACCTCCAGCACTTCACGTGCCGTACGGCAGACCGCTTCGTTGGCGACCACCAACTGGCGTACCATTTCCCGCCAGTCCGCACTGTCGGTCAGGCCCGGCTCCTCGGCGATCGAGGTCAGCGCAGCGAACTCCCGGTAGGAGCCCGGGGCATTGAAGCCCAGCGCGCGGATGCGCTCGGCCACATCGTCCAGGGCCGCCCATTGCTCGGTGTACTGTGTTTCAAACATGGTGTGCAGCGAGTTGAACATCGACCCGGTCACGTTCCAGTGGAAGTTGTGCGTCTTCAGGTAGAGCGTGAACGCGTCAGCCTGGAAGCGCGACAGACCGTCGGCGATCTTCTTGCGGTCGCCCTGGGTGATCCCGATATCGATATTGGGGGCCGACGGCGCCGCAGCGGCAAGCTTCTGCTTGCCGGTCTTGGCCTTGGTCGGGCTCTTGGTCTTCGCCATGGGGTTCCTCCTTTGTGGAATCGTTGGTCTTCACAATAAATCAGTCTTGACGACTGTTTGCTTTCAAAGTTTTAAACGAACCGATTGATGAACGCTATCGACAAAATGCCGCAGTCCCGCCTGCGCCAACAGCGCGCCGCCATCGACGGCGCAATGAGCCGCGACCGGGGCCGTTTGCTGGGGATGCTCTCGCGTTGCCAGGCCAAGCCACAGGATGCGGCACTGGCTGCTACCTTCGAGCAGGCCTTGCAGGCGTCGGTGCAGCGCCGGCAGAAACGGGCGCAGCAGCAACCAGCCATTACTCTGGACCCCCAGCTGCCGATTGCGCGTGAAGCCGATGCCATCATCGCGCTGATCCGGGATCACCAGGTGGTGGTGATCGCGGGCGAAACGGGCTCGGGCAAGACCACCCAGCTGCCCAAGCTCTGCCTGGCCGCCGGCCGTGGCCAGGCCGGCATGATCGGTTGCACCCAGCCGCGCCGGATCGCCGCACGCGCGGTGGCCAGCCGCGTGGCACAGGAGCTGCAGAGCGAGCTGGGCCAGCTGGTCGGCTACCAGGTGCGCTTCAACGACAAGGTCAGCGAGGACAGCCGCATCAAGTTCATGACCGACGGCATCCTGCTGGCGGAGATCGCCAGCGACCGCTGGCTGTCGAACTACGACACGATCATCGTCGATGAAGCGCATGAACGCAGCCTCAACATCGACTTCCTGCTCGGCTATCTGAAGCAGCTGCTGCGCAAGCGGCCGGACCTGAAACTGATCGTCACCTCGGCTACCATCGACACCGACCGTTTCGCCCAGCATTTCGACGACGCGCCGGTGATCAGCGTGGAGGGCCGTACCTATCCGGTCGAGGTGCGCTACCGCGCGCTGGAAGGCGAGGGCGAGCAGGAGGGCGAACGCACCGTCAACGATGCGATCGTGTCGGCGATCGACGAGATCACGCGCCTGGACGCGCGGGGCGATGTGCTGATCTTCCTGCCGGGTGAACGCGAGATCCGCGACGCCCACCAGTCGCTGGAGCGGCGCCGGTACCGCAATACCGAGGTGCTGCCGTTGTATGCGCGGCTGTCCAACCAGGACCAGGACCGGGTGTTCAACCCCGGGCCGAACCGGCGCATCGTGCTGGCCACCAATGTGGCCGAGACCTCGCTGACGGTGCCGCGTATCCGTTATGTGGTCGATCCGGGCTTCGCCCGCGTCAAGCGTTACAGCCCGCGCAACAAGCTTGACCGCTTGCACATCGAGCCGATCTCGCAGGCCAGCGCCAACCAGCGCAAGGGCCGCTGCGGCCGTATCGCCGAGGGCATCTGCTACCGCCTGTATGCGGAGGCCGATTTCCAGGCCCGGCCGGAGTTCACCGATCCGGAGATCCGCCGCTCCAGCCTGGCCGGGGTGATCCTGCGCATGCTGCAGTTGGGTCTGGGCCGCATCGAGGATTTTCCTTTCCTGGAAGCACCGGACGAACGTGCGGTGGCCGACGGTTGGCAGCAGCTGACCGAGCTGGGCGCGATCGACAGCGAGCGGCGCATGACCGCGATCGGCAAGCAGATGGCGCGCCTGCCGGTGGATGTGAAGCTGGCACGCATGCTGGTGGCGGCACAGGCGGCCGGCTGCCTGCGGCCGATGCTGGTGATCGCCTCGTTCCTGGGCATCCAGGACCCGCGCGAGCGACCGGCCGAGGCACGGGGGGCCGCCGACACCGCGCATGCCCAGTTCGCCGACGGCCGCTCCGAGTTCGTCGGCGTGCTGCGCCTGTGGGATGCCTACCGGCAGGCCCATGAAGACCTGACCCAGTCCAAGCTGCGCGACTGGTGCGGGCGGCATTTCCTTGGATTCCTGCGCATGCGCGAGTGGCGCGAGCTGCATCGCCAGCTGCGCCTGCTGTGCGAGGAACTGGGCTGGAAGGAAGAGCCCGTGGAAGCCTCGATGGCACCGTTGCTGGCGGGCAGCAGTGCGCCGGCGGCCGCACGTGATGACGCGGCAGCGGTGAAAGCCACGCGGGGCCAGCTGCACCGCGCTGCCCGCCTGGCCCGCGAGGGCAAGGCAGAGGCCGTGCCGGCGCCGGTGGCGGCGCGGGTGCAGAAAGAGCAGGCGCCTGCCGGCGGCGGCTTCAGTGAACGCGTGCGGGCTTCGGCCTATCAGACGCTGCATCGTGCACTGGTGGCGGGCCTGCCTACGCAGATCGGCCATCGCACCGAGAAGGGGGATTTCCTCGCGCCGCGCCAGCGCCGCTTCCTGCCGTTCCCCGGTTCCGTGCTGTCCAAGCGGCCACCCCCCTGGTTGCTGGTGGCCAACCTGCTCGACACGCAGAAGGTGTGGGGCATGACCCTGGCGGCGATCGAGCCGGACTGGGTGATTGCCGAGCTGCCGCACCTGCTCCTGCGCAAGCACTTCGACCCGCATTGGTCGCGTGCGCAGGGCCAGGTGCTGGCATCGGAACAGATCAGCCTGTTCGGTCTGGTGCTGGCGCCGAAGAAGCCGGTGCATTACGGACGCATCGCACCCGGCGAGGCGCACGACATCTTCGTGCGGCAGGCGTTGGTGACCGGCGAGATCAACACCCGCGCCAGTTTCGTGGCAGACAACCAGAAGGTGCTGGAGGTGGCGCGCGAGGAAGAAGCGAAGCTGCGCCGGGCCGGCATCGTTGCCGATGAAAACTGGCAGGCGCGCTGGTATCTGGACCGGGTTCCCCCCCACATCCATTCGGCATCCGGCCTGGACGCGTGGTGGAAGGAACTGCCGCCCGCACAGCGCAAGGGGCTGCACTGGACGCTGGCGGACCTGCTGCCGGGCGAAGGCAGCGAACAGGAGCGTTATCCGAAGTATCTGCCGCTGGGCCAGGCAAGGCTGCCGCTGCACTACCGTTTCGAGCCAGGTGCCGACGATGATGGTGTCACCCTGGAGGTGCCGCTGCACCTGCTCAACGCGCTCGATCCAGTGCAGCTGGGCTGGCTGGCGCCCGGCTTCGTCGCCGACAAGGCGGCAGCGCTGATCCGCAGCCTGCCCAAGGCGATGCGCCGCAATTATGTGCCGGCCCCGGATTTCGGCCGTGCGTTCTATGAGGCGTTCCCCAATGCCAGTGCCGATGCGATCACCGGCGAACTGGCACGCTTCCTGTCGCGCGCGACCGGCGCCCCGGTCGCGGCGACTGATTTCGAGCCGGATTCCATCGAGCCGCATCTGCACATGAATCTGCGACTGCGCGACGAGCAGGGCAAGGTGTTGGCCACCTCACGCGACCTCGACGCGTTGCGGGCGCGATTCGGCGGCCGAGCCGGTGATGCCTTTGCCGCGCGTGCCGGTCGCGAGATGGCGGCCGATGGGCTGCGCACCTTCCCGGCTGCGCCGATTCCACTGCAGGTACCCGGTGAGGCGGGCGTGCCCGCCTATCCAGCGCTGCTGGACGAGGGTGACAGTGTGGCCCTGCGCATCTTCGCCGACCGCCAGCAGGCCGAGGAGGCCCACCCACTGGGCGTGCGCCGCCTGCTGGAGATCGCGCTGGCCGACAAGGTCAAGCAGGCCCGCAAGCAGCTGCCGGTTGGTGCCAAGACGGGCCTGTTGTATGCGGCGATCGAATCGCAGGAGCGCCTGCGAGGCGATCTGGTGGATGCGGCGATGAACGCCGTGCTGGCCGAAGGACTGGAAGGCATTCGCGATGCGGCGGCCTTCGAACAGCGCCGCGAGCATGCAGCCAAGGCCCTGTTCGGCGAGGCGATGTCGCGGCTGAAGCTGGCCGAGACCATCCTGGCGCTGGTGGCGGAACTGAAGCCGATGCTGGAAGCGCCGTTGATGGGCTGGGCACGGGGCAACCTGGACGACATGGAAGCGCAGCTGGCGGGACTGATCCACCCCGGCTTCCTGCGCGACACACCGGCTGATGCGCTGGCCCAGTATCCCCGTTACCTGAAGGCGATGATCCTTCGCACCGAACGTGCCAAGCGTGACCCGCCACGTGACCAGGCGCGCATGCTGGAACTGCATCCGTTCCTGGAGGCGCTGGCTGCCGGTGAACAGCAGGGCCTGCGCGAGCGGCCACAGTGGCAGGCGCTGCGCTGGGATCTGGAGGAGCTGCGGGTTTCGCTGTTCGCCCAGGAACTGGGGGCGCGCACCGGCATCTCGGCCAAGAAGCTGGCGCAGCGGGTGGCGGCACTGCGCCAGGCATGAAGCGTGCAGCCGGGCAGTGCCCGGCTGCATTCGGACAGGTCGCGCGTTACTTGGTGCGACGGACCTTGGGCTGGGTATTGACGCCCTCGACCTTCAGGTACCACACACCCATCACGCCCGGGGTGATGCTGACCTTGGGCGATTGCCTGCGGACACCGGAAATTGACGTCGTGTCGGTCTGTTCCCATTGCTGGCCGTTGTCCAGCGAATAGACGCGGCCCTTGCCGAAGCCGCGGAACTCGCCCTGCAGCACACCGGTGATCGGCTCATTGCTGCCGAAGTCGAAGAAGCCACGGTTCTTGCGGATCACTTCCTGTCGCCCCTCCTCGCGCGCTTCCTCTCGCACGGCGGCGACCGCCTCGGTGGCAGCGGCTTCGACCTTGCCCTGCAGCCAGCGGTTGAGCGAGGCCAGTTCGGCGGCGCTGAGCTTGTCCAGGCCGGCGGCCTTGAACTCGGCCGGTGACATCTGCTGCTGCAGATCGCCCTCCACCACGCGCTGCGCCAGGGCGGGCGCGGACAGGGATAGCAGCACGGCGGCACAGGCCAGCAGCCGTGGACGGGCGCGCAGGACAATGGAAGGCATGACAGGTCTCTCCGGGGTTTGCCCGCGAGTGTAGCGGCATGTGCTCATGCCCGGCGATGCAGCGATGGCGATTGTCCCTGAACGGTGCCGGCGCTAGTGTAGGGGCCTCTGTCTTGCCTGCTCGATGCTGTGAACCGCGCTTCCGTCCCCGGCCTGGATGCCTTGTTGAACCGTCCCTCGGCAGCGGTGCTGCCCGCTCCGCTGCGCCAGGCCCTGCGCGAGTACTGGGAAGCTGCCGGGACTGACACGCAGATGCGCGCCAGCTGGTCGGTGCTGGGCGACACCCTCGATGCCCTGTCAATGCTCTCGGCGGACGAAGGCGCGGTGGTCGCGGCCCTGCTGTTCGACCTGCCCGGCCTGCGCGCCCACCTGGAGCAGTTGCCGCTTGGCAGCCACCGGGCGGCGGTGATCGGCCTGCTCGACGGCCAGGACGCGGCCGACCCGGTATGGGCGCTGCACGCCGGTCGCGAGGCCGGACGCAACAGTGAGGGCCTGCGCCGGCTGCTGCTGGCGATCATCCGCGACCTGCGGGTGGTGCCGATCCTGCTGGCGCGGCAACTGGCGCGCATGCGCGCGGCCGACAGGCTGGAGGAGGAGCAGCGCCGCGCGCTGGCCCAGCTGACCCGCGACATCCATGCCCCGCTGGCCAACCGCCTGGGCATCTGGCAGCTGAAGTGGGAGCTGGAAGACCTGGCGTTCCGCCATCTGGAGCCGGACACCTACCGGCGCATCGCCCGCGAGGTGGATGAAACGCGCATCGCCCGCGAGCGTTACGTCGAGAACGTCAAGAAGGTGCTCTCGCGCGAACTGTCGGCCCAGGGCATCAAGGCCGAGGTCAGCGGGCGGCCGAAGCACATCTACAGCATCTGGCGGAAGATGCAGAAGAAGCGGCTGGCGTTCGACCAGCTGTATGACATCCGTGCGGTGCGGGTGATGGTCGACGACGTCGCGGCCTGCTACGCCGTGCTGGGCGTGGTGCACGCGCTGTGGGCACCGGTGCCGAGCGAGTTCGATGATTACATCGCCCGACCCAAGGCCAACGACTACCGTTCGCTGCACACCGCCGTCGTCGGCCCGGAAGGGCGCACCATCGAAGTGCAGATCCGTACCCACGAGATGCATGCGCAGGCCGAACTGGGCGTGGCCGCGCACTGGAAGTACAAGGAGGGTGGCAAGGGCGCCGAAAAGTCCTTCGACCGCAAGATCACCTGGATGCGCCAGCTGCTGGAGCAGGCGCAGGACGGGCAGGGCAATGAACTGGCCGGGGCACTGGATGCGGAGCTCACCGAGGACCGCGTCTATGCGCTGAGCCCGAAGGACGAAGTGCTGGATCTGCCGCAGGGGGCCACACCGCTGGACTTCGCCTACCAGGTGCACACCATGGTGGGACACCGCTGCCGCGGCGCCAAGGTGAACGGCCGCATCGTGCCATTGACCTACCGCCTGCGCAGCGGCGACCGGGTGGAGATCCTTACCGGCAAGGAGGCCGATCCGCGCCGCGACTGGCTGATACCGGCCAACGGCTTCCTGGCCAGCAACCGCTCGCGCGAGAAGGTACGCAGCTGGTTCCACAAGCTCGACCGCGCGCGCAACGTGCAGGCCGGCCGCGAACTGCTGGAACGCGAGCTCAAGCGGCTCGGGCTGCAGCATTCGGATCTGGCGGCCGCGGCGAAGAAGTTCCATGCCGACAGCGTCGACGACCTGTACATCCAGGTCGCGCTGGGCGATACCGGCCCCAACCAGATCAGCCGCGCGCTGCTGGAGGCCGAACGTGCGGCCAGCCAGCCAGCGCCGCCGCCGACCCTGCCACGCCCGACCGCACGGCGCGAGAACCTGGGCAAGTCCAAGTTCACCGTACAGGGCGTGGGCAACCTGCTGGTGCAGCTGGCACGCTGCTGCCAGCCGGTGGCGGGCGAACCCATCGTCGGCTACCTGACCCGTAGCCGCGGTGTCACGGTGCATCGCGCAGACTGTGCAGCGCTGGCCCGCCTTGCCGCGGCCAGCCCGCAACGCATCCTGCCGGTGGAATGGGGGCAGGCGGGCGGCGGTTACGAAGTGGACGTGGTGGTCGATGCGGTCGATCGCCGCTGGCTGCTGAAGGACATCACCAACCTGATCGCCCAGGAAGACGCCTACGTGCTCGACATCCACAGCGACAACGTGCGCAACAGCGGTCGCGCCCACCTGCGTCTGCGGCTGAAGGTCAGCGATTACGGCCAGCTGTCGACGCTGCTGGGCAAGCTCGATGCCTTGCCCGGTGTCAGCGAGGCACGTCGCCTCGGCTGAGCTTCACGCCCCCCCGGCTAACCTGCACGCATGGAACGCGAGCCTCCGCATCGCCCTCACGGCGCCGAACATCCTGCGCTGGACCGTGTCCGTCGTGAAGGCCGTTGGTGGTGGCTGCAGGCGCGGCATGCGCGCCGGGTCTGGCGCTGGGCGCTGGTGGCGGCGATGGCGGTGTTCGTGCTGCTGGTGCTGCTGCGCAAGCCGCTGGCGGACTGGTTCTGGGACGAACCGCAGATCGAACAGCTGCTGGCCGAAGGTGATCGTGCGCTGGCGGCGGGACGGCTGACCGCCACCGATGGCAGTGGTGCGCGCGAGCGCTACCAGGCCGCGCTTGCGCTCGACGGCGATCGCCCTCAGGCCCGCGAGGGCCTGGCACGGACCGGTGCCGCTGCGTTGCAGCAGGCGCGGGACCGGCTGCAGGCCGGGGATCTGGACGCCAGTGCGCAGGCCTTGGCGCTGGCACGCGAGCTGCAGGTGCCGCAGAGCCAGACCGATGCGCTGGCGCGCCAGCTGCTGGCACGTCGGACGGCCGGGGCAGGGATTGGCGCGATGCTCGCGCAGGCGCGCAACGCACTCGCCGCCGGGCGCCTGGATGACGGCGACAGCAGTGCCCTGCCGATGTTCCAGCGCATCCTGGCCCTGCAGCCGGACAATCTATCGGCGCTGGAAGGTCGCGAGGATGCACTGAGTGACCTGCTGCAGCAGGCGCGTGCCCTGGCCGCGCGCGGCGATCTGGCCGATGCGGCGGCGGTGGTGCAGCGGGCGCGTCAGTTCGATGCCGGGCACGCCGACCTGCCGGCCAGCCAGGAAGCATTGGCGCAGGCGATGGATCAGCGATTGCGGCAGGCGCAGCGTGCGTTGAAACGACAGCAGCTGGAAGCGGCGGCGGCGGGCTTCCAGGCGGTCCTGGCGGTGGCGGCCGACGATCCCAGTGCCCAGCGCGGCCGGGAGCAGACACTGCAGGCGGTCCTCGCACGCAGCCAGAAGCGGGCCGATGACTTCCAGTTCGAGGCGGCACAGCGCGATGCCGCATTGGCAGCGTCGCTGGGTGCCTCGGCAGCGGCCAGGCAGCAGCTCGAGCAGCGCCTGCAGCGTGCACGGCAGGCGCAGCAGGCCCTGCAGCAGCCGTCGATCAGCAACAGCCAGCGCGAGCGACAGCTGCGTGATCACCTGCGTCGGGTCGAACGCGCCGAGCGTGCAGGGCAATGGATCAGCCCCCCCGGGCACAGCGCCTTCGATGCGCTGCGCGAAGCGCAGTCGCTGGCCCCACGGGACACCCGCGTGAAAGCGGCCGCCACGCGGCTGCTGCCGGCCAGCCGCCAGTGCTTCGACGACAATCTGCGGCAGAACCGGGTGCAGGCTGCCGGGGCCTGTCTGCAGGCGTGGCAGACGCTGGCGCCGACCGACGCCGGGTTGCCGCCCGCACGGCTGCGTCTGGCCCAGCGCTGGCTGGCGATCGGCAGCGAACGACTGGGCAGTGGCGATCTGGCATTTGCCGCGCACGCCGCCGAGCAGGCGCGGCAGCTGCAACCGGATCTGGCCGAACTGCCGCCGTTCGAGGAGCGGCTGCGGCGCGCCGGTGGCGAGCCGCAGCCGCGCTGATGCGACGACCATTCGTGCCGGTGGTGCCAGTCGGGTATAGTCCAGCCGCTCCGGCCGCTCCCCAGAACATGTCCAGCGTCGCACCCACCGTCTCCGTTGCCTTGTGTACCTGGCAGGGTGAGCGCCATGTCGCCGCCCAACTGCGCAGCATCGCCGCGCAGAGCGTACTGCCGACACAGGTGGTGGTGGTCGACGATGCTTCTGCCGATGGTACCTGGGCCGTGCTCCTGCACGAGGCTGAAGCGCTGCGTGCGGCCGGCATCGAGGTGGTACTGCGGCAGCAGGAGCAGAACGTCGGTTACGTGCGCAATTTCGAAACCGCGTTGTCGGCCTGCCGCGGCGACATCGTCTTCCTGTGCGACCAGGACGATGTGTGGCATGCGGACAAGGTCGCCATCTTCCTGCAGGCGTTCGCCGCGCGGCCCACGGTACAACTGCTGCACAGCGATGCACGGCTGGTCGATGCGCAGGGCCGGCCGCTGCCGGCGACCCTGTTCCAGGCGCTGTCGATCAGCCGCCGCGACCTGGACCGGGAACACCGCGGTGAAGGCTTCGAGCTGCTGATGGGCCGCAATCTGGTGACCGGCGCCGTGACCGCGCTGCGGCGTGGCCTGATCACGCAGGCGCTGCCGGTGGCCAAGGGCTGGATCCACGACGAATGGCTGGCGCTGGTGGCGGCGGCAAGTGGTGGCCTGGACAGCATCGAAGCGATCACCACCGACTACCGGCAGCATGGCGACAACCAGGTGGGCGCGCGCCAGCGCGGGCTGCTGGAGCGGGCCGTGGGCAGTGGTTCCGCGCGCCGCACCTATCTCGCAGCGGCGTTGGCCCGCCTGCGTTCGTTGCAGGAGCAGGCGCGGCTGGGCCGGCCGGCACTGGATGCCGCACAGTTGGCGACACTGGACCAGCGCCTGCGCCATGCCGAGGCACGGGCCTGCGCGCCGAGCCGGCTGCCGTCCCGCATGCTGCACATCGCCCGTGAGCTGGGCAGTGGCCGCTATCATCGTTTTTCCAACGGCCTGCGTTCGGCGGCCAGCGACCTCGTGCAGGGAATCCAATGACTTCGCAGATGCCGGCAGCGCGTGCTGCCTTCGACGCGCACCGCGTCTGCGCCGTGATCGTTACTTATGGCCCCGATCCGGAGTTGCTGCGGCGGGTGGTCGACAGCGTGCTGCAGCAGGTCGGGCATCTGGTGGTGTTCGACAACGGCAGCCGTGGCGTGGATGTGGAAGCGCTGCTGGGCGCGGCGCCCGGCATCAGCCTGCTGGCCTCGCCGCACAACGTCGGGCTCGGCAGTGCGCTGAACCGGTCGTATGAGCAGGCCCAGTCGTTGGGGTTCGATTACGTGCTGCTGATGGACCAGGACAGCGTGCTGGAGCCAGGCATGGTCGACGTGCTGGGCACCGCGCTGGTCGAGCTGGCGGTCAATGAGCGGATCGCTGCGGTGGGACCGCAGTTCCGCGACGCACGCAGCGGCATGCTGGCCCCGTTCGTCCGCTTCGGCTTCCCCTTCAACCACAAGCTGCGTGGCGGCCCGGGCCAGCGCATCTCCTGCGACTTCCTCATCACGTCCGGATCGCTGGTGCCGATGTCCGCGCTGCGTAACATCGGTGCGATGGACGAAAGCCTGTTCATCGACAACCTGGACATGGACTGGTGCTTCCGCGCCAAACGCAGTGGCCACGCGCTGTACGGAATCTGCGATGCGCAGATGAGCCACAGCATCGGCGAGGAACTGCTGCCGTCGCGGGCGAAGCCGGACGGCGTGATCGTGCACAAGCCGTTCCGCCTGTATTTCATCATGCGCAACCGCGTGCTGCTGTACGGGCGCGCCTATACGCCGCGGGTCTGGATCGCGCAGGACGTGCCACGCCTGCTGCTGAAGCTGGTAGGCAACGGGCTGTTCCTCGCGCCGCGCTGGATTCGGTTGCGGTTCATGTTGAAGGGGCTGTGGGACGGCATCCGCGGGCGGACCGGCCCGCTGCCGCCGGGCCATCGCTGAACGGACGACCGATCGAACCTGTCTTGGGGAAAGGGCTGGGGTAGACTCCGCTGACGCCCCTGCCATGCTTTTCCCGTGCCCCGACGCTACGATTCCGACGACCACGACGATTTCGACGACGACGACCAGGAGGGCGGCAGCTCGCCCTGGCGGCGCAGGCTGATCACCTGGAGCATGGCAGCGGTCGCACTGGGACTGGGTTTCCTGATCCCGTACACCCTGTACCTCAACCAGCAGGTGACCCAGCGTTTCGGAGAGCTGCGCTGGCAGATCCCGACCCGTGTCTACGCCCGCCCGCTGGTGCTGACGCCCGGCAAGGCGATGGATGCGGCGACCCTGAAGACCGAACTGGCCGCGTCCGCCTACCGCGATGACGGCGAAGGCAGGGAGCCGGCTACCTACGCCGTGAAGGGGGGCCGCTTCGTCATTGCCAGCCGTGGCTACGCCGACGTCGATGGCCGGGTGGCCGCACGTCGCGTCGAGCTGTCGCTCGCTGGCGGCACCGTCGCGTCGCTGCACGATGCCGACAGCCGCAAGGCGCTCAAGGCCGCCCGCCTGGATCCGGCACGCATCGCCACGCTGTACGGCCAGAAGCAGGAAGAGCGTCGCCTGATCCGCATGGACGAGGCGCCGGACCTGCTGGTGACCGGCCTGCAGGCGGTGGAGGACAAGGACTTCAACCGCCATCACGGCATCGACCTGTCGGGCATCGCCCGTGCGGTCTGGGTGACCGTCCGTTCCGGCGGGCAGAGCCGGCAGGGTGCGTCCACGCTCACCCAGCAGCTGGCCCGCAGCGGCCTGCTCGGCATCGGCAAGGAGCAGACCCTCACCCGCAAGTTCAATGAAGTGCTGTACGCGTTGATCATGGAAGCGCGTTACGACAAGCGCACCATTTTCGAGGCGTATCTGAACCAGGTGTACCTGGGCCAGCGCGGCAGCCAGGCGATCCACGGCATGTCCTCCGGCGCCGAGTTCTGGTTCGGCCGCGACCTGTCGTCGCTGGAAACCGAGCACATCGCGCTGTTGATCGGCCTGGTCAAGGGCCCGTCCTACTACGACCCGCGACGCAACCCGGAACGTGCGCTGGATCGTCGCAACTTCGTGCTGGGCAAGCTGCGCGAAGCGGCGCTGATCGACGATGCCGAATACCAGCGGGCGCTGAAGGCTCCGCTGGGGGTGCCGAAGACACCGGGCCTGGTCGCCGCCAACCGCTTCCCGGCCTATGTCGATCTGGTCCGTCGCCAGCTCGGCCACGATTATCCCGAGTCCGCACTGCAGGGCGCGGGCCTGAGCGTCATGACCGGCATGTCGCCGTCGGCGCAGGCCTACGCCGAAGGCGCTGTGACCCGTACCATCAAGTCGCTGGAGAGCAAGCGCCGTCCCGAGCTGCAGGCCGGCATGGTGCTGACCGACGTGCATAACGGCGACGTGCTGGCAGTGATCGGCAGCCGCGAGGTCTCCGAGGTCGGCTTCAACCGCGCCATCGAGGCGCAGCGCCCGGTCGGCTCGCTGCTCAAGCCGTTCGTGTACCTGCTGGCGCTGGCCCAGCCGGACCGCTACTCGCTGGCGAGCTGGGTTGACGATTCGCCGGTGACCGTCCAGTTGAGCCGTGGCCGCAACTGGAGCCCGGGCAATGCGGACAACCGCAGCCATGGCACCGTGCGGCTGATCGATGCGCTGGCCAATTCCTACAACCAGGCCACGGTGCGGGTCGGCATGCAGGTCGGTCCAGAGCGTGTGACCCAGCTGATCCACGTGCTGGCCGGCATCAAGGCCGAACCGAATCCGGCCGTGATTCTCGGCTCGACCGACCAGAGCCCGTATGCGATGGCGCAGCTGTACCAGTTCCTGGCCTCGGGCGGCGAGATCCAGCCGTTGCACGCGGTGCGTGGCGTGCTTGATCCGCAGGGCAAACTGCTCAAGCGCTATGACAAGTCGCCTGCGCCGGCACAGGAAGGCGATTCGATCGCGGCCAACCTGATCAGCATCGGCCTGCAGCAGGTGGTTGCCAGCGGCACCGCGCAGCGCCTCAACGCAGACGGCCTGGGACGCCTGCAGCCGGCCGGCAAGACCGGTACCACCAATGATGGCCGCGACAGCTGGTATGCCGGCTACACCGGCGACCACCTGGCGGTGATCTGGATGGGCAACGACCAGAACGAGCAGGCCGGGCTGTATGGCGCCACCGGTGCGATGCGCGTGTGGTCGGGCATCTTCCAGCGCCTGCCGAGCGCGCCGCTGCGGGTCAGCAACAAGGGGCTGGACTGGCAGCCGATCGCCGCCAGCGGCACCAACAGTACCGATGAGGGTTGTCCGGGCGCGCGGCGCTTCCCGTTCGTGGTCGGCTATGCGCCGGCATATGCGCCCTGCGCGCCGGCGGTTTCGCCCGAAGCCCAGGACGGTGCCGGCAGCGAAGGCGGTGGCTGGCGCAGCTGGTTCGGCCTGGATCGCAAGCCGGAACCGGCGGAAGAACCCGCAGCCACGCCGGCGGCGACCACTCCTCCTCCGAGTCGATGAATCCGATGACGCTTCGAACCTTCCTGCATCCGCTCACCCTGGCCGGCCTCACTGTGGTGCTGGCCGCCTGTGTCAGCAGCGCGCCGCCGGTGGTCAAGCCGGTCGCCGCTACCACCACGCCGGTGCAGCGCCTGGCTGCGGTCGAAGCGGCGGCGGGACCCGATGACAAGGAACTGTCGGTGCAGCCGCTGCGCGATCCACAGGTTGAGGATCTGCGCCAGACCGCGCTGACGCAGCGCCAGGCCAACGATCTGCCGGCCGCCGCCGCCAGCCTGGACCAGGCGCTGCAGATCGTCGCCGCAGACCCCGCAGTGCTGCAGGAGCGGGCCGAAATCGCCCTGCTGCAGGGCAAGTGGTCGGAGGCGGAGACGTTCGCGCGCAGGGCCATCGATCTGGGGTCGAAGACCGGGCCGCTGTGCCGGCGCCACTGGGCGACGATCGAGCAGTCACGGCTGGCGCGCGGGGAGAAGGAGAACGCTGTGTCGGCGCATGCACAGCTGGAAGGGTGCACGGTACCGGGGATCAAGCGGTACTGAGGTATTCCCCTCCATCGGGCGCGTCACACGCCGCGCGGGCCGCGGGCGAGAACAGAAAGATCAGAAGCCGGTCGCGCGCTCGCGATGGGGTCAGAGCCGTTTTCCGAAAGGAAACGGCTCTGACCCCTTCCAGTTCAGTCGAGCAAGCTCGACGCTACAAACGGGTGCCGGGCAGCGCCCGGCCCGGTATCCTTTCCGTCTGATGTCCGACCTTGTCCACGCCAGCCGCGAAGCACTCAGCGCAGGCGGCGCGCTTGCCTCGCACCTGGATGCCTTCGTCCCGCGTCCGGCACAGCTGCGCCTGACCGAGGCCATCGCCGATGCGCTGCAGCAGCGCGACCTGCTGCTGGCCGAGGCCGGCACCGGCACCGGCAAGACCTTCGCCTACCTGGTGCCGGTGCTGCTGTCCGGCCTGCGTACGATCATTTCCACCGGTACCCGTGCACTGCAGGACCAGCTCTACCATCGCGACCTGCCACGCGTGCGCCAGGCACTGGGGGTCGGCCTGCGCAGCGCGCTGCTGAAGGGGCGCAGCAATTACCTGTGCCGTTACCGCCTGCAGCAGGCGCGTGGCGAGCCACGCTTCTCCAGCCCGGAGCAGGCGGCGCAGTTCCAGCGCATCCTGGCCTGGTCCGGTCGTTCCGAACATGGCGACATCGCGGAACTGGAAGGCCTGGCCGATGACTCACCCTTGCTGCCGATGGTCACCTCCACCGTCGACAACTGCCTGGGCACCGAGTGTCCGTTCTGGGATGACTGCTTCGTGGTGCGCGCGCGGCAACGCGCACAGGCCGCGGACGTGGTGGTGGTCAACCATCATCTGCTGCTGGCCGATCTTGCGTTGAAGCAGGAGGGCTTCGGAGAGCTGCTGCCGGGCGCACAGGCCTTCGTCATCGACGAGGCGCACCAGCTGCCTGAACTGGCAGCGCAGTTCTTCGGTGAGGGCTTCGGCATGCGACCCTGGCAGGAGCTGGGCCGGGACTGCCTGGCCGAGGCGCGCGGTGTCGGTGGCGCACAGTCAGCGCTGCAGGCGCCGGTCGATCAGCTGCAGGAGGCACTGCGTGCGCTGCGCTCGGCCATGGATGGCCTGCCATCCCGTGGCACGCAGTGGCGCGCACTGGCGATGCCGCAGGTGCGCGATGGCTTTGATGCGGTGATGACCGGTCTGGTGAATCTGGAGCAGGCGCTGCAGCCGCTGCGCGAAGCCGCCGCAGGCCTCGACGCTTGCCACGCACGGGCGCGCGAGGCGGTATCGCGTCTGGGGCGCTGGCTGGGCGATGACGAACCGGCGCTTGATTTCGATGCCGACCCTGCGCAGGCGGCGAGCGCCGATGTGCTCTGGTACGAACTTACCCCGCGCGGATTCCGCTGCCAGCGTACGCCGATGGATGTGTCCGGTCCGCTGCGCGAGCATCGCGAGCGCAGTCGTGCCGCATGGATCTTCACGTCGGCGACGCTGACCGTCGGCGGTGGCTTCGATCACATCGCCCGCCGGCTCGGCCTGGATGATCCGCAGACACTGGTCCAGTCCAGTCCATTCAACTGGCCCGAGCAGGCACTGTGCTACCTGCCCGAAGGCCTGCCCGATCCCGCCGCGCGGGGGTTCGGCACCTCGCTCATCCAGGTCCTGCGGCCGGTGCTGCAGGCCTCGCAGGGCCGGGCATTCCTGCTGTTCGCCTCGCACCGGGCCCTGCGCGAAGCGGCCGAGGCGCTGCGCGATGGGCCGTGGCCGCTGTTCGTGCAGGGCGAGGCGCCACGCGCCACGCTGCTGCAGCAGTTCCGCGACTCCGGCAACGGCGTGCTGCTGGGCTCGGCCAGTTTCCGCGAAGGGGTGGACGTGGTCGGCGAAGCATTGAGCGTCGTGGTGATCGACAAGCTGCCCTTTGCCGCGCCGGACGATCCGGTCTACGAGGCGCGGCTGGAGGCGATCCGCAGCCAGGGGGGCAATCCGTTCCGCGACGAGCAGCTGCCGCAGGCCGTGATTGCGCTGAAGCAGGGCGTCGGCCGGCTGATCCGCAGTGAGAGCGATCGCGGCGTGCTGGTGCTGTGCGACCCGCGGCTGCTCAACCGTGGTTATGGCCGGGTCTTCCTCGACTCGCTGCCACCTTTCCGCCGTACCCGCAGTCTGGCCGATGTGCAGTCCTTCTTTGCGCCACAATGGCACCCCGCCACCGATGCTGGAGCGCCGGACGTCCCTGTGGCGGCCACGCACCCCGCCCCGGGTGGCACGTTTCCCCTGTTCTGATCCGACCCGATGAAACTGCTCGCCTTTGAAACCGCCACCGAAGCCTGTTCCGTTGCCCTGCACGTGGACGGGCGGGTCCTGGAACGCTTCGAGATCGCCCCGCGCCGGCATGCCGAGCTGAGCCTGCCGTGGGCCGACGCGCTGCTGGCCGAGGCCGGTATCAGCCGCCGCCAGCTCGATGGCATCGCACTCAGTCGTGGTCCGGGTGCCTTCACCGGGGTGCGCCTGGCGATCGCCCTTGCCCAGGGCATCGCACTGGCGTTGGACCGTCCGCTGCTGCCGGTATCGACCCTGCAGGTGCTGGCGCTGCGTGCGCCGGCAGAAGAAACGCAGATCCTGTCGGCGATCGACGCACGGATGGGCGAACTCTACGTCGCGCGTTTCGAGCGCGTGGACGGCCTGCCGATGCCGTGCGATGCAGAACGGGTGTGCGCACCGGCCGCAGTGGCGGTGCCGGATGATCTGTCGGTGTTCGGCGTCGGCACTGGATTCGGTGCGGCCGAGGGCGCGCTGGTCACGCAGCTGGGGGCGCGCCTTCACGGGTTCGACGCCACGGCGCTGCCGCGGGCATCGGACGTACTGGCGTTGGCGGTGCCGGCCTTGGCACGTGGCGAGGGCATCGCGCCGGAGAGGGTGGAACCGGCCTACCTGCGTGACAACGTGGCCTTGACCCTGGTCGAGCAGCAGGCCGCGCGCGAGGCCAAGGCGAAGGCCAACGGCTGAGCCTGCACAGACGAACCTGCGGCGTCCCCGCCGCCCGGCACCGCCCCGCCAGGCGTCACTACACTGACGCCGCTTTTGCTGTTGACGTTGCCGTTGCCGTTGCCTTCAGCGGGTCCCGGGCCGCAGGCCCGGGCAACACCCCCCTACCGGTCGTCGCGCAGTTCGCCGCCGGGCAGGAACACCCACGTGCGGGTGACCTGCAGGATGTCGATCCCGTCCTCGGTACGCGGCAGCGGCGGGAACGGCTGTGCCAGCGTCACCACCCGCAGCGCGGCCTCATCCAGCAGCGGTGTTCCGCTTGAACGCAGGATGCGGCTGCTTTCCACACTGCCATCGCGACGCACGCCAACACTGATGACCACCTGGCCGCCGAGACGGCGTTGCCGCGCCTCGTCCGGATAGTTCAGGTTGCCCACCTGCTCGGCGCGGTCGACCCAGGCGCGCAGGTAATTGGCATAGGCATACTCGCGCGTGCTGGCCGAGACGAATTTGCGGTTCGGTCGCTTGGCGTACTGCGCCGAGCGCAGGTGGACCTCGGCCGCCAGCCGCGCCATCTCCGCATCGCGCTGCTCGCGTGCGGTCATCGGTGCGTCCGGCACCGGTTCCAGTGGCGTTGGCTGGGCCTGCGCACGTGCCACCGTGTCCTGGCCATTGCGGCTGCTGACCACACGTGCCTGCGGCGGTGGCACGGGCGCTGCGGATTGCTGCTGCTGTGGCACCGGGCTGACCCCGGCCTGCGCCTGCGGCACGATCCCGGCCTGGTTGTCGCGCGGACGCTGCGCGCGGTCGTGGTCACCGCCGCCCTCCTGGCTGGCGGCGGCCAGGAAGTCCGCCTGCTTCGGCGTCAGCGCGGTGCGGGTCTGGCTGAAGATCACTTCCAGCGTGGGCACCAGGGGGGCCTCGCCCTTCACGGCGAAACCCACCCCCAGAATCAGCAGGACGTGGACCAGCACCGACAGGGTGAGGGTGGCACCCAGCCGCTGCGCTTCGCGCGGCGGCGGTGGCAGGACGGCGGGTGCGGCGGGCATCAGCGCAGGCCGGCCTCGAGCGCGTCGAACAGCGTGCCGGCGATGTTCAGGCCGTACTGCGCGTCCAGTTCGCGCACGCAGGTGGGGCTGGTGACGTTGACTTCGGTCAGGTAGTCGCCGATCACATCCAGGCCGACGAAGCGCATGCCGCGGCGCTTCATTTCCGGTCCCACCTGCGCGGCGATCCAGCGGTCGCGCTCGCTCAGCGGACGGCCTTCGCCGCGTCCGCCAGCGGCCAGGTTGCCGCGGAACTCGTCGCCCTGCGGAATGCGCGCCAGGCAGTAGTCGACCGGCTCGCCGTCAATCAGCAGGATGCGCTTGTCGCCGGCACTGATGTCCGGGATGAACTTCTGTGCCAGCGCCAGCCTGCGTCCGCCGTCGGTCAACGTTTCCAGGATCACATTCAGGTTCGGGTCGCCCTGGCCGCTGCGGAAGATCGAGCGGCCTCCCATGCCATCCAGGGGCTTCAGCACGGCTTGGCCATGTTCCAGCGCGAAGGCCTTCAATGCCTTGGCGTCGCGGCTGACCAGGGTCGGCGGACAGCACTGCGGGAACAGCAGCGCGGCCAGTTTCTCGTTGTAGTCGCGCAGGCCCTGCGGATTGTTGACCACGCAGGCGCCGGCCGCCGCGGCCACGTCCAGCACCTGGGTGTCGTAGACGTACTCGGCATCGACCGGCGGATCCTTGCGCATCAGCACGATCTGGCCGGGACCGAACTCGGTCCGGCTGAACCCGCCCAGCTCGTACCAGCCGGCGGGGTCGTCGCGGACCCGCAGCGGGGCGGTCTGGGCCACCGCCACGCCACCTTCCAGGGCCAGTCCGCCCGGCCGCACGTAGTGCAGGGCATGGCCGCGGCGCTGGGCTTCCAGCAGCATGGCGAAGGTGGTGTCCTTGGCGATCTTGATGTGGGCGATGGGGTCCATCACCACGATGACGTTCAACGGCATGGGCGCACCTGTCAGGCAAGGCGTTGATGGTAGCGGCAACGCCCGCCGTGCGCCTCCCTGCGGCGATGCAACGCTGCGTCCGTCCGCCGGGCCGCGCACCGTATGCGAACCCCGTCACGTTCAGCCCGGTAGCACGGCCCGCGTGATGGGCCGGCCTTGAAGCGGGCGCGGAAAGTGCGATATAGATACGCTTTCGTAGCGGCCCCCGCCTGAGACCGGGCCGTGCGCTTGGGGATAGGCAATGACTGAAAACACGACTGCGGGCGGGGAACTCGCAGGACTCCGGGTGATGGTCATCGATGATTCGAAGACCATCCGCAGGACTGCGGAAACGCTGCTCAAGCGCGAAGGCTGCGAGGTGGTCACCGCCACCGACGGCTTTGAAGCGCTGGCGAAGATCGCCGACCAGCAGCCGCAGATCATCTTCGTCGACATCATGATGCCGCGTCTGGATGGCTATCAGACCTGCGCGCTGATCAAGGGGAACCAGCTGTTCAAGGCGACCCCGGTGATCATGCTGTCGTCCAAGGATGGCCTGTTCGACAAGGCGCGGGGGCGCATCGTCGGGTCGGAGCAGTACCTGACCAAGCCTTTTACGCGCGAAGAACTGCTGGGTGCCATCCGCACATACGTCAACGCCTGACCAGGGGGGAAAGGCACAATGGCTCGTATCGTCCTGATCGAGGATTCACCGACCGACCGCGCGGTGTTCACCCAGTGGCTGCGCCGTGCCGGCCACGAGGTGCTGGAAGCGGACAACGCCGAGGATGGCCTGCAGCTTGTCCGCGACCAGGTGCCGCAGCTGGTGCTGATGGACGTGGTCCTGCCGGGCATGAGCGGTTTCCAGGCTACCCGGGCGATGGCCCGCGACGCCGCGACCCGGCACATCCCGGTGATCATCGTCAGTACCAAGGCGATGGAGACCGACAAGGCGTGGGGGCTGCGCCAGGGTGCGGCCGACTACATCGTCAAGCCGCCGCGCGAGGATGAACTGATCGCGCGTATCAACGAACTGGTGGCCTGATGCGCTCGCCTTTCGACATTCTCGAAGCCTACGAACGGCGCAGCCTGGCCCATGCGGTGCAGCTGCCGGGCCGGCAATTCGTCCAGGACCTGTGGCGAGGCGTCGGCTACCGCGTCGGCCAGCGCCGGCTGGTGTCCGATTTCCGTGAAGTGGTGGAGATCGTGCCGATGCCGCCGGTCACGCCCGTGCCCTGCGCGCAGCCCTGGCTGCTGGGCGTGGGCAACCTGCGCGGCAACCTGTTCCCGGTGGTCGACCTGAAGTACTTCCTGGAAGGCACACGCACCGTGCAGCAGGAAGGGCAGCGCGTGCTGATCATGCGCCAGGCCGGCGGTGACGTCGCACTGACCATCGACGAACTGTTCGGCCAGCGCAGCTTCGAAGCGGACCAGCAGATCGAGGCCGGCAGCCTGGCCGAGGGTCGTTACGGGCACTTCGTCGAGCGCGGTTTCCATGCTGACGGCCAGGACTGGGGCGTGTTCTCGCTCTCGCTGCTGTCGCGCACTCCTGAATTCCGGCAAGCCGCGGCCTGAGGCCGGGCATCGCCCCCTGCACTGAAGATCGAGGTTGAACGATGAGTACTGCTTCGGACGCCACCAAGACCGGCAAGCTTCGGCTGGGCGGCAGCAACCTCTGGCTGGCCCTGCTGCTGGCATCGATGATCCTGTTCGGCGTCAATACCGGCGTGGCGACCTGGCAGGGCAGCCGCCTGGCCGATGCCGGTTCCAAGGCCGCGGACCTGCAGGTGCTGTCGCAGCAGCTGGCCAACCAGGGCCGTGACGCGGTGGGCGGCAATGCCCAGGCGTTCACTGCCTTCAAGGCCACCCGCAACGCGATCGAACAGAATGTTTCGACGCTGCAGGGGCGCTACGGCAAGGAACCGGGCGTGTCGCGGGCGATCTCGACGCTGGGTGAAACCTGGGCGCCGCTGGGCAAGCAGGCCGGGCAGCTGGTCGCCAGCGAGCCGGCGGTGCTGGCCCTGGCCGGCAATGCCAACAACTTCACTGGCGCGGTGCCGGGGCTGCAGGCGCAGCTGAACGAGGTGGTGCGCGCGATGTCGGCTTCGGGTGCACCGGCCGCGCAGGTATACAGCGCGTTGCAGCAGGTCGTGGTGGCCGGCTCGATGGCCCGTCGGGTCACCGAAATGCGTGCGGGCGGCTCTTCGGCGGCCGCCGCGGGCGACGCACTGGCGCGTGACATCACCGTGTTCTCGCAGGTGCTCGACGGCCTGCGCAACGGCAACGAGGAACTGGGCATCACCGCCGTGCGTGGCCCGGCCGCCGTGGCCGCGCTGGAGCAGTCGCACACCCAGTGGCAGGCGATGAAGGCCGATGCCGATGCGATCCTGGCCAGCTCGCGCCAGCTGTTCGCCGCGCAGTCGGCGGCCACCGCGCTGGGCCAGGGCTCGGCGCACATGCTGGATGACAGCCGCAAGCTGTTCGAAGCCTTCTCTTCGTTCGGCTCGGTGTCCGATACCCGCCTGTTCCCGAATTTCTGGATCGGCGTAGCGTCCGGTGCGCTGTCGCTGATCGCGATCATCGGTTTCGTCTCCACCAACGTGCGCAGCCGCTCGCGTGAGCAGGAGCTGCGCTACCAGACCCAGGTGGAGTTCAACAGCCGCAACCAGCAGGCGATCATGCGCCTGCTGGACGAAATCTCCTCGCTGGGTGAGGGCGACCTGACCGTCAAGGCGTCGGTGACCGAGGACATGACCGGCGCCATCGCCGACGCGATCAACTACGCCGTCGACGAGCTGCGCCACCTGGTGACGACCATCAACGACACCTCGGCCAAGGTCGCGCTGTCCACCCAGGAAACCCAGGCGACGGCCATGCAGCTGGCAGAAGCAGCCGGCCACCAGGCCAACCAGATCACCTCGGCCTCGGACCGCATCGGCGAAATCGCAGCGAGCATCGAGCAGGTTTCGCGCAACTCGGCCGAATCGGCCGACGTGGCTCAGCGCTCGGTGGTGATTGCCGCCGAGGGTGCCGGCGTGGTCCGCGAGACCATCCAGGGCATGGACCAGATCCGCGACCAGATCCAGGAAACGTCCAAGCGCATCAAACGCCTGGGTGAGTCGTCGCAGGAGATCGGCTCGATCGTGGAACTGATCAACGACATTTCCGAACAGACCAACATCCTGGCATTGAACGCAGCGGTGCAGGCCGCGTCGGCAGGCGAAGCGGGCCGCGGTTTCGCGGTCGTGGCCGACGAAGTGCAGCGCCTGGCAGAGCGCACATCGGGCGCCACGCGCCGTATCGAGAACCTGGTGCAGGCCATCCAGGCCGATACCAACGAGGCCGTCACCTCGATGGAGCAGACCACCGCCGAAGTGGTGTCCGGTGCACGTCTGGCCGAAGACGCCGGTACGGCCCTGACCGAGATCGAGCGCGTGTCCAATGCACTGAACACCCTCATCAAGAACATCTCCATCGCGGCCCAGCAGCAGTCCGCAGCCGCGTCGGATATCACCCGCACGATGGGCGTGATCCGCCAGATCACCGGCCAGACCTCACAGGGTGCCGGACAGACCGCGGAGTCGATCGGCCACCTCGCGCAGCTGGCTGCCGACCTGCGTCGTTCGGTCGCCGACTTCAAGCTGCCGGCGTGACGCGGGCAGGGCGAAGAGCAAGGAACCCGTCGATGAAGCATTTCCATTCCCCACGCCAGATCCAGCGCGGCCTTCGCGCGGCGGCGACCGGAGCCTGTCAATGAGCACTCTGCGCGATGCGATGAGCCACGCAGCGCTGGGTTGGGTCAAGCCCGAGCTGGACGAGACCCTGCGCCAGGTGCGCAACGAGGTCGAGTACTACGCCGAGGATCCGTCCGATGCCAGCCGCATGCGTATCTGTGCCGGCCACCTGCACCAGGTGCAGGGCACCCTGCGCATGGTCGAACTGTACGCCCCGGCAATGGTGGCCGAGGAACTGGAGCAGCTGGCCAATGCGATCGGCAGCGGCCAGGCGTCTGATCGCGACGAGGCCTGCGCCACGCTGATGCGCGGCAGCGTGCTGCTGCCCGACTATCTGGAGCGCCTGCAGAACGGCCACCGCGACATTCCGATCGTGCTGCTGCCGCTGCTCAATGACATCCGCGCCGCGCGCGGTGCGGCCGGCATCAACGAGAGTGTCCTGTTCGCGTTCGCTCCCGACAGCGTCACCGCCACCGAAGCCGAGCTCGACCATGCGCGCGGCAGCCTGAGCGGGCGCAACCGCGAACTGCTCGATACGGTCGGCAGCGCGGTGAAGGAAGAGCTGCTGCGCATCAAGGATGCGCTGGACCTGCATCTGCGCACCGGCGGTGCAGCGGAACAGCTGCAGACGCAGGCCGACGAACTGGGGGCCGTGGCCGATACGCTGGGCATGATGGGCCTGGGCGTGGCCCGCGGCGTGGTCGTGCAGCAGCGCGACGCGCTGCGCGGCGTGGTCGAGGGCCGCCAGCAGATCGACGAGAACCTGTTGCTGGACATCGCCGGCGCGCTGCTCTACGTCGATGCGTCGCTGGATGACCAGGTTGCCCATCTGGGTGCGGATGGCAGCGGCGAGGATGACCCTGCCGCCGTGGAGAACCGTCGTACCGTCGAGGTGCTGGCACACGAGGCCATCGCCAATTTCGCTGCGGCCCGCGAGCACTTTGTCGCGTTCATCGAAACCAGCTGGAACCACGCGGAACTGCAGGACGTACCGCGCCTGCTCGGCGACGTCGCCGGTGCACTGCGGATGCTCGACCTGGGGACCGCCGCCGACTACCTGCGCGGCGTCCAGCAGTACATCGACGCCGAGCTGATCGGTCGCCAGCGTGTGCCCAGCGGGCGCCAGCTGGATACGCTCGCCGACGCCATGGCCAGCCTGGAGTACTACCTCGAAGCCCTGCGTGATCGTCGTCCGGGCCGTGAGGACATTCTGGAGATCACCCGCAGCAGCCTGGAAGCGCTGCGCTACTGGCCGCTGCCGGAGCGCGCCGCGATCGATGAGGCGCCGCAGGGCGTGCAGGCGGTCGAGCGCGAGGCGGTTGACCTGCAGGTGATGCCATTGCAGCCCGGCCACGTCGACATCGATGTGAGCACGGCCGCGCCCGCCGTCGGCAGTGTGGCTGCCGCCTTGCCGGACTTCGTCTTCGATCCGCCGCCGGCACCGCCAGTGACCGACAACGGGCTGATGTTCGGTGGGTTGTCGGCACCGGTCGCGGTACCCGGGACGACGCCCGATGCCGGTGGCTCGCTGGTGTTCGCTGCGTCCAGCGCACCGGCCCCGGCCGTGCCGCAATGGGACCTGGCCGCTGTGGAATTCGGTGCCGGGCGCGCGGACGATGCCCATGCGCCTGCCTTGGCCAGCGACGAAACGATCGATCCGGTACCGGCCGAGGTGCCGCAGTGGACGCTGTCCCAGGCGGACGACATGGCGGATGCAGCGTCGGTCTCCGGCGACGACACGGTGGCGTTCGCATCCGGATCCGGTACCCCGGACATCACGTCGGCGCCGGTATTCGATCCGGTGGCCGCCGAGCATGGCGCCGCGGACGTGGCGGCTGATGAGGTCGTATTCCGTTTCGACGCCGATGCACTGGACAACGCCGACGACGTGCTGTCCCTGCATGCGATGGAAACGCTGGTGCTGGAAGACGACGCAGACCTGCATCCGGTGCTGGACATCGTTGATGCGGAGCCAGCGGATCCGATCCCCCTCGCCGCGGACGCGTCGCCTGCCGCAGACGCAGCACCGGCAGTGGCCCTGATCGAGATCGATACCATCGCACCGATCGATTTCAGCGAGGCCGATGCCCGGTTCTTCGCTGAGCTGAGCGCCGCTGCGGAGGACTTCAACCCGCGGCCGATGCCATCGGCCGCCGACGCGCCGGTCGCGATCACGGCCGCGTCCGAAGCGGGCTTCGATGCCGGCTTCGACGATGATGCGGAGAACATCGACGAGGACATCCGCGAGGTGTTCCTGGAAGAGTTCGACGACGAGCGTGCCAACCTCGGAACGCTGCTGCCGGCATGGCACGCGCAGCCGGACAATCTGGACCGGCTGCGGCCGATCCGCCGCATCTTCCACACCCTCAAGGGCAGCGGCCGCCTGGTCGGTGCGCGGACGCTGGGCGAGTTCGCGTGGAAGATCGAAGGCATGCTCAACCGTGTGCTTGACGGCAGCCGTCCGGCCACGCCGGCCGTGCTGGCGATGGTTGATCACGCGCACGCCGCCTTGCCGCAGCTGAGCGACGCACTGCGTCATGGCCAGCGCATCAGTGTCGATCTGCAGGCGATGCAGGCCGTTGCCGATCGCGTGGGTGCCGGCGAAGAGACGTTCTACGTGCCACTGCCGGCTGCGGCGCCCGCACCAGTGGCGCCGGCAACGGAAGTGGGCGAGGACGAGATCAGTCGCATTCTCGAAGCGGAAGCGGCGATGACAGCCGACGCGGGGAACGCGACCGCGGTCGAGGGCACTCCGGCCAATATCGACAGCGTGCTGCGCGAGATCCTTGAAGCCGAGGTGGAGGTCCACCAGGCGACCCTGCAGGCGTGGCTGCGCTCGGCGCAGCAGGCACCACAACCGGTGAGCGATGCGCTGCTGCGCGCTGTGCACACCATGAATGGCGCCTTCGCGATGACCGAGGTGCCGGAGATCACGGCGGTCACGGGCGGCGCCGAATCCTATATCAAGCGGGCCCTGGCCGCCGATGTGGTGCCGGGCGACGAGGGTGTTGCTGCGCTCGACGCGACCGCGCAGGCCATTACCGCGACCATGGAAGCACTGCAGGCGGAGCAGCCGCGCATTGCGCCTCAGCCTGCGCTGGTGCAGCGCCTGCAGACCCTGGCCGGCGAGCTGCCGGAAGCGCGCTGGCCGCTGGTGGGGCTGGATGACGAAGAGGCGCTCGCGACCGGTGGCACGCCTGCGCACGAGGTGGACGCGCCGGTTCCTGCCGAGGCGCAGAGCGACATCGACGCCGACATCAACGCCGGGATCGACAGTGCACCTGCTGACACCCATGACGTGCCCGCAGCCGATCCGGCGAAGGACGGACTGGACGTGGCCGAGCTCACGGCCAGCGATGACCTTTCGCGCTACTTCGACGCCGGTTGGCCGTCTCTGGGGGGTACCGGGCAGGAGGCGGCGGCCACGCTGCCACCGGTCGCGGCTGCTGCCGATGAATCCGCTGCGGTCGTGTCGCCGGCGGTCGCCGATGCGCCCCCCGCGCTGGCCGAAGACGCCGCGCTGACAGGCGCGGATGACCTGTCGCCGTACCTGGACGCCAGTGCGCTGCCGGTCGATGACCGTGATGCGGATGAGGCGGCGGACGCCGCCGCATTCATCGAAACGATCGACCTGAATACGTCGTGGGATGACGTGGAAGGGTTCGATGCGAGTGATGACGCTGCTGCACTGCCACTCGACAGCACGCTGTCGAGCCTGCAGGATGACGTGGCTGCGCCGGGTTTTGCGGAACCGGTCACATTGGAAGCTGCGCTCGAGGCCGGCCTGCATGTGATCGACGAAGAGCAGACGCCGGCCGACGACGGGCAGTGGCCCGTGATCGGCCTGCAGGCCAGCGAACTCGCGCCGGGCGAGGTGGATGCCTTTGCCGAGGATGCGGACGTCGGCGGGGAGACGGCGGTCGGTGAAGGAGAGAGCGCCGACCCGCCGTCCCCGGCGACGGTGAATGCCGGGGAGTCCCTTGCAGAGCCTGCGGTCGATCCGCAGCCGGCAGCCGCGCCGCCGTCGCCGTTCTTCGAGATGGAAGACGCGCCGGGCCAGGGCAGCGGCGCTGCCGGACCGGGCGGTTCCACGCCGGTCGAGGGTCCGGTTGCCGAAGATGACGTGCCGGCACACGAGCCGATCGAGCCGATGCCGGAACCGGAACCGGAACCGGAAGGCAGGGTGGGCGAGGAGCCTGCCGATCTGCTTGACTTCACCGTGTATGACCGCGAGCTGGTCGACATCTTCGTCGAAGAAGGCAAGGACCTGCTTGATCACTGCGATGGCCTGATCAGCGAGCTGCGCGATGCGCCGCAGGACCGCGAAGTGCTTGCCGGCCTGCAGCGTGACCTGCATACGCTGAAGGGCGGCGCACGCATGGCCGGCATCAACGCCATCGGCGACCTCGGCCACAGCATCGAATCGCTGCTGGAGGTGGTCGCGGCGGGGCGCACCGAGATCGAGCGCCGCGACGTGCAGTTGCTCGAGCGCGGTTTCGATCGCCTGCACCAGCTGCTGACCCGTACCGGCGAGCATCGCGTGGTGGAGCCGGCGCAGGACCTGGTCGATGCTTTCGAAGCACGTACCGCCACCGATCCGGCAGCGGCTGCCGCCGTCGGCACGGCTGGCCCGGTGGAGACTGAGGCCACTGTCGCACCCGCGACCGTTGCCCTGGTCGATGCGCCGCTGTCCGCGCCGTTGCCGGTCGAAAGCACGGTCGAGGACGATCCGCTGGCACGTCCCCAGCAGGAGCAGGTGCGCGTGCGCGCGGATCTGCTCGACCGGCTGGTCAATCACGCAGGTGAGGTGGCGATCTACCGGTCGCGCCTGGAGCAGCAGCTCGGCGCCTTCCGCGGCGCGATGGGCGAGCTTGAACGCACCAACGCGCGTCTGCGCGACCAGCTGCGTCGCCTCGACCTGGAGACCGAAGCGCAGATTGTTGCCCGCTACCAGCGTGAGCAGGACCAGGCCGACCAGAAGTTCGATCCGCTGGAACTGGACCGCTTCTCCACCCTGCAGCAGCTCAGCCGTGCGCTGAACGAGTCCGCCGCCGATCTGGGCGGCCTGCAGGGCGTGCTGGACGATCTCTCGCGGCAGTACGATGCCTTGCTGCAGCAGCAGTCGCGCGTCAGTTCGGAACTGCAGGATGGCCTGATGCGTGCGCGGATGGTGCCGTTCGACGGCCTGGTGCCGCGTCTGCGCCGCGTGGTACGCCAGGCCGGCATCGACACCGGCAAGCAGGTCCATCTGACCCTGGAAGGCACCCATGGCGAACTGGACCGCAACGTCCTCGACCGCATGGTCGCGCCGCTGGAGCACATGCTGCGCAATTCGGTGGCCCATGGCCTGGAGGCGCCGGAGCAGCGCCGTGCCGCCGGCAAGCCGGAAGAGGGCGAGATTGCCATCCGCCTGCATCGCGAAGGCTCGGAAATCGTGCTGGACGTGGCCGATGACGGCGCCGGCCTGGATCGGGAGGCGATCCGTCGCCGCGCGGTCGACCGTGGCCTGCTGGCCGCCGACGCGCAGCCTGCCGATCACGAACTGGACAATCTGATCTTCGCATCGGGCTTCTCCACCGCCGACCAGGTCAGCCAGCTGGCAGGCCGCGGCGTGGGCATGGACGTGGTGCGCAATGAAGTGCGCCAGCTGGGTGGTTCGGTCGATATCCAATCGGTGCGTGGCCAGGGCGTGCGTTTCACCCTGCGCCTGCCGCAGACGCTGGCCGTTACCCAGGCCGTGTTCGTGCAGATCGGCGAAACCACCTTTGCCGTGCCGGTGGCTTCGGTCAGCGGTATCGGCCGCCTCTCGCGCGAGCGCTTCGAGGCCGCCGACAGCAGCTATCGCTACAGCGGCGAAGACTATCCGCTGTACGACCTGGGCAGCCTGGTCGGCCAGGCACCGGCACGTGCCGAGGGCCAGGCGCAGGTACCGCTGCTGCTGGTCCGCGCCGGCGACCTGCGAGCTGCCGTGGCGATCGACCAGGTGCTGGGCAACCGCGAAATCGTGGTCAAGCCGGTCGGCCTGCAGATCGCATCGGTGCCGGGCATCTACGGTGCCACCATCACCGGCGATGGCCGTGTGGTGGTGATCCTGGACGTGGCGCCGCTGGTGCGTCGTTACCTGGCCAACCCGACGCCGCCGGTGCTGGTCAACGCACCGCGTCAGGAACGGCAGGTGCCGCTGGTGATGGTGGTCGACGACTCGCTGACCATGCGCAAGGTCACCGGCCGCATCCTGGAGCGCCACAACTTCGAGGTCAGCGTCGCCCGCGATGGCGTGGAAGCGCTGGAGCGGCTGGAGGAGCGTGTTCCCGACCTGATGCTGCTGGATATCGAGATGCCGCGCATGGACGGCTACGAGCTGGCCACCGCGATGCGCGCCGACCCGCGTTACAGGGACGTTCCGATCGTGATGATCACCTCGCGCAGCGGCGACAAGCACCGGCAGCGTGCTTTCGAGATCGGCGTCCAGCGCTACCTGGGCAAGCCTTATCAGGAGCTGGACCTGATGCGTAACGTGTACGACCTGCTGGGGATCGCCCGTGTCCGAGAGTGAAGCCAACCCGGCCGTCGCCCTGCTGGCCCGGCCTGGCGCGGCGCGTGAGCGCCTGCGCGAAGCACTGGCGCACGCCGACGTGCAGATCGTGCTGGAAGACGATCCGAATGGCCTTGAACCGCAGGCGCTGCATGATGCGCGGCCGCAGTTCGTGGTGATCGCACTGGAAGCGGCGGTCGAGGACGCCCTGGAACGCCTGGAACCGGTGCTGTCCGCACCCGGCCTGACCCTGGTGTTCGACGAAGCCGAGCTGGCCGCGCGCCGGAACGGCTGGGAGGCGCAGCGCTGGGGGCGTCACCTGGCCGCCAAGCTGCATGGACACCAGCAGGTACTGCCGCCGGGCGCCGAGGACGAACCGGCCCTGCAGCTGGAGCCCGGCCGTCCTGCGCCGCCACCTGCGCCGCAGGAGGCAGCGCTGCAGACGCACCTGCAACAGGCACACCGCTGGGCCGACGACGTGCCAGCCGACGGCCTGTACGCCCCGCCGGCGCAGCTGCATGAACCGGTCGCGTTCGAACACGCTCTGGCCGCGCTGCAGCCGGTCGTGCCCGAACCGCCGGAAGCGCCGGTCGCACCGACGGAACCCCCCGCGGTACCGCCGGTGCCGTTCGATCACACCGCGTGGTCGCTGGTGGACGAGTCGGCCGATGCCGCCACCCCGGCGTACGCCGCAGCGGAGGTCGAGGCGGGCTCATCGTCGTTCGATACCGACCACCTGAGCCTGGTCGACCTGGATGCGGCCGCCCCGCCCGGCGCACGCGCCGGTGCGCTGCTGGTGCTGGCCGGGATCGGTGGCCCTGATGCGTTGCGTCGCCTGCTGGGCGCGCTGCCTTCGGCATTGGCGGTGCCGGTGCTGGTGCACATGCGCCTGGATGGGGGCCGCTACGGCAATCTCGTCAAGCAGATGGCGCGTGTCTCGCCGCTGCCGGTGCAGCTGGCCGAAGCCGGCCAGCGCGCCACGCCCGGGCAGGTGCATGTACTGGCCGATGACATCGGCGTCCGCGCGGCCAGCGACGGCCTGCATTTCCTGAACGACGCGCAGGGCATCTCGATTGCCGCGTTGCCGGCCCAGTACACGGCGCTGGTACTGCTCAGCGGTGCCGATCTGGGCCATGTCGGGCCGGCGCTGGACCTGGCTGCCGCCGGCGCGTGGGTGGCCGGGCAGGTGGGGGAGGGATGCTACGACCCGGCCGCGGCCACCGCCGTGGTCGCCGCCGGCATGGCCGCTGGCGAACCGCAGGAACTGGCGCAGATCATCGCCGCGCGCTGGGGCGAGGGCGACCACAACGGAGAGGCTCCATGAGTTACGCCAGCAACGATGAAATCCGTGGTGTCCTGATCCAGGCCGGCAACGAACGCGTGCTGCTGCCCAATGCCACGGTGGCCGAAATGATGTCGCGGGTGCCGGTGCAGCCGGTGGCCGACGCCCCCCGCTGGCTGGTCGGCGAGATCGCCTGGCATGGCTGGCAGGTGCCGCTGGTGTCGTTCGCACGGCTTTCGGGGCTGGGTGACGAGGCAGCCGGTGTCCACAACAAGGTGGTGGTACTGAAGGCGCTCAGCGGCGATCAGCAGCGGCCGTATTATGCGTTGCTGACCCAGAACTTCCCGCAGTTGATCTCGGTGCCGCGCGACGGCCTGCTGGCCGATGCGTCGGAGGAGACCCTGCCGCAGATCGTGCACATGCGCGTACTGCTGGGTGAGCAGAGCGCGCTGCTGCCGAATCTGGACGCACTGGAAAGCGCGCTGGCTTCACTGGCGGCCTGAGGCCGCCCCCCGGACACAGGCCGCCGGGCATGGCCCGGCGCTGCCGTTGGCGTGCAGGTTGCCGGTGGACCTAACCGAGATCACCCAGCCGCGCCTGCAACGCGGCGATCGCGGCCAGCCCGGCGGTTTCCGTGCGCAGGATGCGCGGGCCCAACTGCAGGCCCTGGAAGCCGGCGGCGGCCAGCTGCTCGCGGTCGCGTGGCGACCAGCCGCCCTCCGGACCAATCGCGATCACGATGCCGCCCGCGGGCGCCGCTGCCAATGTCGACAGCCGGTGCGAACCCATCGGGTCCAGGGTCAACCGCAGCGTATCGGCGGGCAGCGCAGCGGTCGCCTGCGCCAGCGACAGCGGGGCCCCCACCCGTGGAATGCGCGCGCGCCCGGACTGGCCACAGGCCGACTGCACGACGTTGTTCCAGTGCGCCACGCGCTTTTCCGCGCGGGCCGCGTCCAGCTTCACCTCGGTGCGTTCCGCGTTCACCGGCAGGATGCTGCTGACGCCGAGTTCGGTGGCCTTCTGCAGGATCAGGTCCATCTTTTCGCCGCGCGCGATGCCCTGCATCAGGGTGATGGCCAGCGGCGATTCGATGTCGATGGCCTGCACGCTGTCGATGCGTGCCTGCACTTCGCGCTTGCCGACCACGGTCAGCGTCGCAGCGTAGTCATGGCCATCACCGTTGAACAGGACGCAGCCATCGCCTTCGCGCAGGCGCATCACCCGCACCAGGTGGTTGGCGGTCTCCTCGGGCAGGGTCACGGTCTGGCCGCTGTGCAGCGGCAGGTCGATGGGACAGCGGGTCACGCGCATGCAATCGCCTCGTCGATGGCGGCCAGCGTGGTACGCGCCAGCAGTTCCAGTTGTTCGTCGTCCACGCAGTACGGTGGCATCCAGTACAGCACATCGCCCAGCGGGCGAAGGACCACGCCGCGCTTCAGTGCAGCCTTGTACGCGTGCAGGCCGAGCCGCAGTCCGGGGTCGAAGGGCGTGCGCCTGTCGCCGCCGCGCGACAGTTCGAATGCCACCACCATGCCGGCCTGGCGCACATCGGCCACATGCGGGTGGTCGGCAAACGGTGCCGCGAGGGTGCCCATCACCGATGCGGTGCCGCGGTTGCGCGCGATCACATCGTCGCTGCCGAAGATGTCCAGCGTCGCCAGCGCCGCAGCGCACGCCAGCGGATTGCCGGTATAGCTGTGCGAGTGCAGGAAAGCACGCTCGCGGGAGTCGTCGAGAAAGGCGTCGTACAGGGCCTGCGTGGCCAGGACCGCGGCCAGCGGCAGGAACCCGCCGGTCAGGCCCTTGGACAGGCACATCAGGTCCGGCATCACCCCGGCCTGTTCGCAGGCGAACATCGTGCCGGTGCGACCGAAGCCGGTGGCGATCTCGTCGGCGATCATGAACGCACCGTGCGCGTCGCACAGCTCACGCACGCGCTGCAGATACACCGGATCATGCATGCGCATGCCACCGGCGCACTGCAGGCGGGGTTCCAGGATCACCGCGCATACTTCACCGGGGTGCTGGTCGAACAGCGTCGCCAGGCCATCGGCGGCCTGGCGCGCACGCTCGGCGGCGCTCTGCCCTGGCTCGGCCAGGTAGGCGTCGGGCGAGGGGGCGAACAGTCCTTCGGCCAGCAACGGCGCGTACACCCGCCGGTACAGTGGGATGTCGCCCAGCGCCAGCGCACCCAGCGTTTCACCGTGGTAGCCGTTTTCCAGCGCGATGAAACGCGTACGTCGGGTCTCGCCGCGGTTATGGAAGTAATGGAAGGCCATTTTCAATGCCACTTCCACCCCGGCCGAGCCGTTGTCGGCGTAGAACACCTTGGCCAGCGGATCGCGCCCGGCCTGCCGCGGGGCCAGTGCCAGCAGGCGTTCGGCCAGGGTGATCGCCGGCTCATGGCTGAAGCCGGCCAGCATCACCTGTTCCAGCTGGCCGGCCTGGGCCGCGATGGCGCCGCCGATGCGGGGCTCGGCGTGGCCGAACAGATTCGTCCACCAGCTGCTGACGGCATCCAGATAGCGGTTGCCGTCATGGTCGATCAGCCACGCACCCTCGCCGCGCGCGATCGGCACCAGCGGCAGGGTGTCGGGATGCTCGCGCATCTGTGTGCACGGATGCCACAGCACCTGCAGGTCGCGTTGCCGCCAGTGCAGGGCCAGCGGGGAGGGGGTTGGGTCTGCTAGCATTTCGGGCTCATGAACATGTTGCTGCCTGCACATTCTATCGGCCCCGGCGCCCGCGTCGGCCGCCGCGGAGATTCCGCATGAACGATGACCGTGCCAGCCGTCGCCTGCCGATCATCCATCGGATCACCGATGAAGAGAACGGTCCCTTCCAGCGCCAGCATCTGGATCTGGAATTCTCCAATGGTGAACGCCGCCGCTTCGAGCGCCTGGTCAGTCGTGGCCACGGTGCGGTGGTGGTGGTGCCCATGCTCGACGACGAAACGGTGCTGCTGGTGCGTGAATACGCTGCCGGGGTACATCGCTACGAGCTTGGCCTGGTCAAGGGCCGGATCGATGCCGGCGAGACCCCCGAGCAGGCCGCCGATCGCGAACTGAAGGAAGAGGCCGGCTATGGCGCGCATCGGGTCGATGTGCTGCGCGCCATGACGCTGGCGCCGACGTACATGAGCCACCAGTCGTGGCTGGTGGTGGCGCGCGACCTGTATCCGGAAAAGCTGATCGGTGACGAGCCCGAGGAGCTGGAGGTGGTGCCCTGGAAGCTGTCCGAGCTGGACCGGTTGATGCTGCGCGAGGACTTTTCCGAGGGCCGCTCGCTGGCGGCGTTGTTCATCGCCCGCCAGTGGCTGCAGGGAGCCCGATGATCAAGCTGACCACGGATCTGCGCGAGACCGCGATCGCCATCGCGCAGGAAGCCGGCCAGGCCATCATGCAGGTCTACGCCGACGGATTCGACGTGCGGATCAAGGACGACAACAGTCCGGTGACCGCCGCTGACCTGGCCGCCAACCAGGTCATCGAGCAGGGTCTGCGGCAACTGACCCCGGATCTGCCCATCCTGTCCGAAGAGTCGGCCCAGGTGCCCTGGGAACTGCGCCGCCATTGGGGCGCCTACTGGCTGGTCGATCCGCTTGACGGTACCCGCGAGTTCGTCAAGCGCAACGGCGAATTCAGCGTCAACATCGCCCTGATCTACCAGGGTGCCCCGGCGTTTGGCGTCGTGCTGGCGCCGGTCACCGGCATTCTGTGGCACGCCATGCGCGGCGAACTGGCGTACCGCCGGCAGGGACTGCACGACACCGTGCTGCGCACGCGCAGCCCGGCGACCGCTCCGCTGCGGGTGGCGGCAAGCCGCTCCCACCGCTCGCCGGAAACCGAAGCGCTGCTGGCGCGCATGGGCCGCATCGAGACCATCGCCCAGGGCTCGTCGCTGAAGTTCTGCCGCATTGCCGAGGCGGGCCTGGATGTGTACCCGCGGCTCGGCCCGACCTCCGAATGGGATACCGCCGCCGGCCAGTGCGTGCTGCACGCGGCGGGCGGCGCGGTCCTCTCGGCGGCGACCGGCAAGCCCTTCCGCTACAACCGCCGCGAAACGCTGTTGAACGGCGATTTCATCGCCCTTGGCGATACCAGCCTGCCGTGGCGCGACTGGTTGTCCGACTGACCTGGAGGCCGCATGAGCGCGCACGACACCCCCACCGCCGGCAGTGCCGCCAGCACGGAACTGGAACGCCTGCTGGCGATCATGGCCCGCCTGCGTGATCCGCAGGGCGGCTGCCCGTGGGACCTGGAGCAGGACTTTGCGACCATTGCCCCGTACACCATCGAGGAAGCCTACGAAGTCGCCGATGCGATCGATCGCGGCGACCTGGATGATCTCTGCGACGAGCTCGGCGACCTGCTGCTGCAGGTGGTATTCCATGCTCGCATGGCCGAAGAGCAGGGGGCGTTCGCTTTCGCAGAGGTTGCCCGCGCGATCAGCGACAAGATGCAGCGCCGCCATCCGCATGTCTTCGCCGATGTCAGCGTCGATGATGCCGATGGGGTCATGCGCAACTGGGATGCGATCAAGCGCGCGGAGCGGGCAGCCAAGGGCGAACAGGACCATTCCGCCCTGGCTGGAATCTCGCGGGGCCTGCCGGAGTGGCAACGTGCGGTGAAGCTGCAGTCGCGCGCGGCCAAGGTGGGCTTCGACTGGCCGGGCCCGCTGCCGGTCCTGGACAAGGCAGCCGAGGAACTGCAGGAACTGCGCGAGGAGTTCGAGCGCGGCGACATCGCCGGCAACAAGGCACGGCTGCAGGAGGAACTGGGCGACCTGTTGTTCGTCTGCGCCAACCTGGCCCGCCACGCCGACATCGACCTGGGCGCAGCGCTGCGCGGTGCGAACCACAAGTTCGAGCGTCGCTTCCGGGCCATGGAGGCACAGGCCGAGGCACAGGGCACATCCCTCGCCTCGCTGGACCTGAACGCGCAGGAAGCGCTCTGGCAGCACGCCAAGGCCGCCGAGAAGGAATGAAGACACTCGGGCTGTTCCTGCTGACCGCGCTGGCCGAGATCGTCGGCTGCTACCTGCCGTGGCTGTGGCTGCGCAAAGGAGGCAGCGTCTGGCTGCTGCTGCCGGCGGCGGCCAGTCTGGCCCTGTTCGCCTGGCTGCTGACCCTGCATCCGACCGCCAGTGGCCGCGTCTATGCCGCCTACGGTGGCGTGTACATCGGCACCGCGCTGTTCTGGCTGTGGCTGGTCGATGGCATCCGGCCCAGCCGCTGGGATCTGCTGGGCGCTGCACTGTGCCTGGCGGGCATGGCGGTGATCATGTTCGGGCCGCGCCAGCCGGGCTGACCGCCGGCAGTGCCAGGCCCGCCGGAAAGGGGCATGATGGGGCGGATCGTGGCGTTGGGAGTGCGCACATGTCCCGTTTCTCCAGCTTCCGTGACTTCTATCCGTTCTATCTCAGCGAGCACCGCCATCCGGTGTCGCGGCGCCTGCACTTCATCGGCAGCTGCGGCGTACTGCTGCTGGTCGCTGCGGCGATCCTGCGCGGCCAGCCGCTGCTGCTGTTGACGGCATTGGCTTGTGGGTACGGATTCGCGTGGGTGGGGCACTTCTTCTTCGAGAAGAACCGCCCGGCCACGTTCCGCCACCCGCTGTACTCGTTCCTGGGCGACTGGGTGATGTTCATCGACATCCTGCGCGGGCGGGTGCGGTGGTGAGAACGTGTGCACGCCGCATTCACACGCTATGCTCGGGGTTGGACGTCTACCGATAAGGAAAGCCTGATGTTCCCGACCATGTTCTTTACCGTGGTACTGGCCTTCGTGGCCGTGGTCATCCTGTTCAAGGCCGTGCGCATGGTGCCGCAGGGATATGAATGGACTGTCGAGCGGTTCGGCCGCTACACCCACACCATGACCCCCGGCCTGCACTTCCTCATCCCCATCGTGTACGGCGTGGGGCGCAAGGTGAACATGATGGAGCAGGTGCTGGATGTACCCAGCCAGGAAGTGATCACCAAGGACAACGCCGCCGTGCGCGTCGACGGGGTGGTGTTCTTCCAGGTGCTGGACGCCGCCAAGGCCGCCTATGAGGTGGCCAACCTGGAAGTGGCCATGATCGCTCTGGTCCAGACCAACATCCGTACCGTGATCGGCTCGATGGACCTGGACGAATCGCTGAGCCAGCGCGAGGTGATCAATGCCCAGCTGCTCAGCGTGGTCGACCATGCCACCAACCCGTGGGGCGTGAAGGTGAACCGCATCGAGATCCGCGACATCCAGCCGCCCCGCGATCTGCTCGACGCGATGGCGCGGCAGATGAAGGCCGAGCGTGAGAAGCGTGCGCAGATCCTGGAGGCGGAAGGCTCGCGGCAGTCGGAGATCCTGCGCGCCGATGGCGAGAAGCAGGCCACCGTGCTGGAGGCGGAAGGGCGGCGCGAGGCAGCGTTCCGCGATGCGGAGGCACGCGAGCGCCTGGCGGAAGCCGAAGCGATGGCGACCAAGGTGGTGTCGGCGGCGATCGCCGAGGGCGACGTGCAGGCGATCAACTACTTCGTCGCCCAGAAGTACGTGGAAGCGTTCAAGGAACTGGCCAGCTCGCCGAACCAGAAGCTGGTGCTGATGCCGATGGAGGCCAGTGGGGTGATCGGCTCCATCGCCGGCGTGGCCGAGCTGGCCAAGCAGGCACTGGCGAGCCAGGACAACAAGGCGGGCGGCAAGCGACCGCCGCCGATCGGAGGCTGACATGCGCTGGGACGTCGTCGCCTGGGGGGCGCTGGCCCTGCTCCTGTTCGCTGCGGAGGCTCTGCTGCCCGGCGCGTTCATGCTGTGGATCGGCATCGGCGCTGCAGCGGTGTTCGTGCTGGTGGCGATCTTTGCCGGCATCCCGCTGCTGTGGCAGGTGGTCGCCTTCGTCGTGCTGAGCGTGCTTTCGATCCAGTGCTACCGGCGCTGGGGCAGGTCGCGGGCACGCGCCAGCGACAAGCCGTTGCTGAACCGCCGCGCCGAGCAGCTGATCGGTCGGGTGGTGCCATTGCAGCAGGGCATCACGGACGGGCAGGGTCGGGTCAGCATCGACGATGCGTACTGGCAGGTCAGCGGTCCGGAACTACCGGCCGGGGCACGGGTGCGGGTGGTCGCGGTGCAGGGCAGCACGCTGGTGGTTGAAGCCGCCAGCTGAGCCAGCCGACGGGCAGTCGGTGCGCGAACCGCTGCGGTGCGGCACGCCCGTGGGCGATCGATCTGGGATAATGGGGCTTCTTGTTTCCTCTGCTGCCGGAACGGTCATGACCCAGAAGACGCTGCTCAACGATACCCACCGCGCCCTCGGCGCCAAGATGGTCGATTTCGGGGGTTGGGACATGCCCATCCACTACGGCTCGCAGCTGGACGAGCACCATCTGGTGCGTCGCGAGGCCGGCGTGTTCGACGTCAGCCACATGACCGTGGTGGACCTGCGCGGCGAGCAGGTCAAGCCGTTCCTGCGCCGCCTGCTGGCCAATTCCATCGACAAGCTGAAGGTGCCGGGCAAGGCGCTGTACTCGTGCATGCTCAATGCCGAAGGCGGCGTCATCGATGACCTCATCGTCTATTACCTGGGCGAGGACTTCTTCCGCATGGTGGTCAACGCCTCCACCCGCGAGAAGGATCTGGCCTGGCTGCGTACGCAGGCCGCTCCGTTCAACGTATCCGTTGAACAGCGCCCTGACCTGGCCATCCTGGCCGTGCAGGGGCCGCAGGCACGCGAGCTCGTCATCGGCCTGGTCGGCGCCGCCGACCGCGAGGCACTGGGCAAGCTCGGCCGTTTCGCCGCGCTGCAGGTGCGGTCCGATGAGGGCGTCGAACTGTTCGTCGCCCGCACCGGTTACACCGGCGAGGACGGTTTCGAGATCCTGCTGCCGCAGGAGGCGGTGGTCGGGTTCTGGAACCGCCTGCTGTCTGCAGGCGTGAAGCCGGCGGGCCTCGGTGCCCGCGACACCCTGCGCCTGGAGGCCGGCATGAATCTGTACGGCCAGGACATGGACGAAGCCATCAGCCCGTACGAAGCCGCACTGGCCTGGACGGTGTCGCTGGACGAAGGCCGTGACTTCATCGGTCGTGACGTGCTGGAAGCGCAGAAGGCCGCCGGCAATGCGCGGCAGATGATCGGCCTGGTGATGGACGAGAAGGGTGTCCTGCGCCACGGCCAGGTGGTCACCACGGCCGGCGGCCAGGGCGAAATCCTGTCCGGCACCTTCTCGCCGACGCTGGCCAAGGGCATCGCCTTTGCCCGCGTGCCGGCAGGTGACCTCGGCCAGGTCACGGTCGATATCCGTGGCCGGCAGGTGCCGGTGCGCGTGGTCAAGTTCCCCTTCGTGCGCGAAGGCCAGGCCCAGCCCGGCGTGCTCGCCGACGCCTGATCCGAACGTGCCGGACGTCACTGACAGCAGTGGCGGCCGGTTGGTTACACTAGCCCCGTTTTTTCCACCCCCTGCAAATCCTGGAGCAGTCCCATGAGCGAGATCCCCGGCGACCTCAAGTTCCTCAAGTCCCACGAGTGGGCCCGTGTCGAAGGCAATGGCCGCGTTACCGTCGGTATTTCCGACCACGCCCAGGGCCTGCTGGGTGACCTGGTCTACGTCGAACTGCCGGAGGTCGGCGCCGACGCCAAGGCCGGCGAGCAGATCGCTGTCGTCGAGTCGGTGAAGGCGGCCTCGGACGTCTACAGCCCGATCAGCGGCAAGGTCGTCGAGGTCAACTCGGCGCTGTCGGACAAGCCGGAAACCATCAACGAGGATGCCTACGGCGAGGGCTGGATGTTCGTGGTCGAACTGTCCAACGCGGAAGAGATCAACGAGCTGCTGGACCCGGACGCTTACGCCGAAGTCCTGGAGAACGACGACCACTGAGTCGTTGTTTCCTGGTTTGAAAACGGCCACCTTCGGGTGGCCGTTTTCGTTTCGGCGACCGCGCCGGACTCATGACGCCCGGTTCGCTGCACACCCACGACGCGGCATCAGGCGCTTCGGAAGGGTGTCTTAGGACGCGCGCAGTTTTGCGCAAATCCGCGTTTCCACCCCGCGCCGGCGCGTTCGAATGTGAAAACTTTTCCTGCCTCGTTGCGGCCCCGTTGTGGTGGCGCGGCAGGCCGCTGCGATACGTAGCCCGGGTGCGCGCGCGAGGTGGCGCAGGAATGGCACGCATCTACGCAGAGTGCTTATTTCAAGTGTTTTTTCTTGAGCGCGCGCGCACGCAGTGGCGCGCGTGGCGGTCGTGTTGCGCACGCCAGCGGTGTCTGCGGAAGCGAAACGAGGACGCTGGAGGCGGTGTCCGGGACGGCGCCAATGTGAAAATTTTTCGCGGGGGTTGTTGACAGTAAAAAAAAGCGTGATTAGGTTTCGCCTCAGCAGACCTTGCCTGCCCAACCGAGTGCGCAGAATCAATCGTCCGATGCGAAGCAGCCCCTCGAAAGCCACCGCGATCCCCAAGACGGTGGACATGGCCCCGCTTCCCCCGGAGAAATGCAAGGCAACTCCCGTTCCGATGCCTGCTCCGCCGATCGAGGCAGGCATTGCCGCATCCGTAACGGCGCGCCTGACGCGCCGGCGGTCCCCGCACGCAGCATCCGCGGGTTTGATCCACCTGGGCGTTTCAACTCCCTATCACTGACGAGGAGCCATCCCATGGCAACCAAGAAAGCTGCGAAGAAAAAGCCCGCCGCCAAGAAGGCGGTGAAGAAGGTCGCTAAGAAGGCCGCTGCCAAGAAGGCAGTGAAGAAGGTCGCGAAGAAGGCGACCGCCAAGAAGGCGGTGAAGAAGGCTGCGAAGAAGGTCGCCAAGAAGACCACTGCGAAGAAGGCAGTGAAGAAGGCGGCAAAGAAGGTAGCCAAGAAGCCGGCGAAGAAGACCGCGAAGAAGGCAGTGAAGAAGGTCGCCAAGAAGGCAGTGAAGAAGACTGCAAAGAAGGCTGCCAAGAAGACCACTGCCCGCAAGCCGGCCAAGAAGGTCGCCAAGAAGGCGACCAAGAAGGCCGTAAAGAAGGTCGCGAAGAAGGCGGCCAAAAAGGCGACCAAGAAGGCTGCCCCGAAGAAGGCAGCGAAGAAGGTCGCCAAGCGCAAGCCGGCTGCCCGCAAGAAGAAGGCCGCTCCGGTCGCTCTGCCGGCAACCCCGGCGCCGCTGATCTAAGTACTTCCCGATAGCCGTACCCTGAAACCCCTTCCTCGGCTGCCCAGCGAGGAGGGGGTTTTTTTATCCCCCGCCTGCAGCCCGCACGAAAAAGGGCGACCGATGGGCCGCCCTTCCGGTGATGCCGGGGAGTGCCGGTTCAGCGCGGCGAGGCGACCGCGCGGTTGCTGGATGCACCCTTGCCCTTGCGCTTGTCCTGCTGCGCCGGGCTTGCGCCCTCGGCCATCAGGTTGTCGCTGCCGAAGTCGGTATCCACGTCCAGCCAGCGTTGCGAGGGAAGGCCAAGCGCGGAGTCGAGCACGGTCGGCAGCAGGCCGCTGGGCAGGCCACTTTCGCCGTTCCACATGATCGCGATGCCGAGATCACGCTCCGGGACCAGAGCGACAAGGCCACGGTAGCCCTGCACGGCGCCGGCGTGGAACACCACGTCATGACCGGCGTAATCGAAGGTGCGCCAGCCGAGCGCGTAGCCGGCCGAATGCAGACGCTCGCGGCGCCAGCCCGACCGCATTTCGCCCGGCGTGTTGATCAGGCTGGAATGCAGGGTGGCCAGCAGCGGTGCCGGCAGCACGTCGGGGCGATGACCGGTGTGGGCCAGCAGCCACTGTGCCATGTCGCTGGCACTGGCGTTGACGCCGGCCGCCGGCGCGACCCGGTAGTAGGTCGGTTTCGGCGTCAGCGACACCCAGCCATTGCGGCTGCGCACATGCGGACGTGCCCACCGCGAACTGGCCTGGATGCCGGCCAGGCCGAGGCTGGCATCGTTCATGCCCAGCGGCTTGAAGATGCGGCGCTCGACCGCCTGCTCGTAGAAGCTGCCGGAGGCGGCGTAGACGACGTCGCCGATCAGGCTGAAGGCCACGTTCTGGTAGGCGTAGCAGTCGCCTGGCAGGCACTTGAGGCTGGTGTTGGCCAGCTTCTGGGTCAGTGCGTAGTACTCGGCGTTGCCTTCGATGTCACGGTCGTAGGCGTTGTAGGGCAGGCCGACGCGGTGGCTGAGCACGTCGGCGACGGTCAGACGCTCGGTGGCTTCCGGCGAGTTGAGGCGGAATCCGGGCACATAGTCGGTGACCTTGCTGTCCCAGCGCAGCGTGCCGTCATTGACCAGCAGGCCGGCCATGGTGCCCGCGAAGGCCTTGGACAGCGAGGCCAGCCGGAACACGGTATGGGCATCGACCGGCAGCGGATTGTTGACGTCGGTGACGCCGTAACCGCGCGCACTCAGCACGCGTCCACCCTGCACGATCGCCACCGCCATGCCCGGCACGCGCTCGCCATAGGTGAGCTGCTGCGCCATCGATTCGATGTTGGCAACGTTGAAGCCAGGGGCGGGCGCCTGCACCTGCGGCGTCAGGCCGGTACGGTAAGCGGCCGGCTGGGTATGCGCGACGGCCGGCGCGGCCGCGGTCTCGATGTTGGCCGGCATCGGCGGCAAGGCCGGCGGGGTCTGCGCGGTGGTGGACAAGGCAACGGGCATCAGCATGCCCAGCAAACCGGTGGCCGCCGAACGGATCGGACGACGCAGGCTGTTCTTTTTCATCGGTTGGACCCGTGCGCGACTGCTGATGGCGATTCTAGCGCCGCTTTTCGCCTATGCACAAACAAAGCGAAGATGAATGCGCATCTCGTTGAAAAAGTTGGAATTTTGACGCTGCCGGATTGTGTATCCGAACGTGTCGGCGGTCGCCCGTGCGAGTCCCCTGCGGTGCCACCGGCGTGCCGCGCTGGCGATGTTGCAGTGCATTGGCTAACGTACGCGCTTTGCCGCCCCCGGAGCCTGCCATGCCGCTGTCCAACCGCTGCCTGCTGGCGTGGGGCGCCGCGTGAGTTCGCCGCAGGACGGGAGGCCGTTGCGCGGGCTGCTGGCAGCGCTGCGCGAGTCCCCGGCACTGTGGTGGTCGTTCCTCTACTTCTTCTGCCTGCTGAGCGGCTACTACGTGCTGCGACCGGTACGCGAGGCGATGGCGGCCTCGGCCGACCTGGAGACGGTGTTCCCGCCGGTGCTGATCGCCTGGTTCGCCAGCCACGGCATCGCACTGAAGGATTTCGTCCTGCAGTTCCTGTTTTCCTGCGTGTTCGTGATCATGCTGGTGCTGCAGCCGGTCTATGGCTGGCTGGTCAGCCGCTTTCCGCGGCGGGTATTCCTGCCGGCCGTGTATGGCTTCTTCATCGCGACCCTGCTGGGCTTCTACGCACTGTTCGATAGCGGCGTGCCGGGGCGGGGCATGGCCTTCTTCTTCTGGGTCATGGTGTTCAACCTGTTCGCCGTCGCCGTGTTCTGGAGCTTCATGGCGGATGTGTTCTCCAACGTGCAGGCCCGTGCGTACTACGGCTACATCGGCGCGGCCGGCACGCTCGGCGCGTTCCTCGGCCCGATCATCACCAGTGCGCTGGTGCAGCGGGTGGGTATCGCCAACCTGATGCTGGTCTCGGCCGGCTTCCTGATCGTGTGCCTGCTGTGCATCTGGCGCCTGCGGCACTGGGCGGTGCTGCGTGAACGCGAGCAGCAACTGGTCTCCGGCGAGCAGCCGATGGGCGGCAGCGTGCTCGATGGCCTGAAGCTGATCGCGCGCGAGCCCCTGCTGCGCTGGCTGGCCATCATGGTGGTGTTCGGCGTCGGCGTGGGAACGCTGCTGTACAACCAGCAGGCCAGCATCGTGCGCGCGTCGTTCACCGACCCTGCGGCGAGCACCGCATTTTTCTCGCGCATCGATCTGGCGGTGAACGCGCTGGCCCTGCTGATGCAGCTGGGCCTGACCCGCTGGCTGCTGTCGCGCCACGGCATCGCTCCGGCGCTGTTGATTCCCGGCTTCGCTATCCTGATCGGCTTCTCGGTGCTGGCGGCGTCGCCGATGCCGCTGATGGTGGCGGTGGTGCAGGTGATGACCCGGGCCAGCGAGTTCGCCCTGGCCAAGCCGGCACGGGAGACGATCTATACCCGTGTCGACCGGCAATGGCGCTACAAGGCCGGTGCGGCCATCGACACGGTGGTCTATCGTGGGGCCGACCTGAGCTTCACCTGGGTACACAAGGGACTGGCATTGTTCGGTTCGCACGTGGTGTTCATCGGAGGCGTTGCGGTGGCCGCGTTCATGACGCTGGCCGCGTTCGGCGTGCTGCGCGAAGAGAAGAAGCTGCCCCGCGACCGTTGAGGTCGCCCCCCAATTCGAGGAGAACCCACGATGTCATGGATCGCGTTGCTGCTGACGCTGCTGGTTGCCGCACTGCATGTGTACTTCCTGGTGCTGGAGATGTTCCTGTGGACGCGGCCACTGGGGCTGAAAACGTTCCGCAACACGCCGGAGAAGGCGCAGACCACACAGGTGCTGGCGGCCAACCAGGGGCTGTACAACGGCTTCCTGGCGGCCGGCATCGTGGCGGGGCTGGTGATGGCACAGCCGGTGCTGGTGACGTTCTCGCTGGCCTGCGTGGTCGTGGCGGGGTGCTATGGCGCGTACAGCGTGAGCCGCCGGATCTTCATGATCCAGGCGCTGCCGGCGATCCTGGCGCTGGTGCTGCGCGCGCTGGTGTGAGTTCCGGCCAACGGCGCAGCCCCTCGTGGGTTGGCCGCGTAGAGCGTGTCATGGGTTTGGCCGGGCGGGTTGGGTTCGCGGGGGACGCCGCAAGTACGTCCCTGTAGGCTTGGCCGCGGCATCCATGCCGCGGACACCCCCGCGAACCCCACCCCCCCCGCCCCCGGCACGTTGAGCCGGCGGGCCCCCCCCCGCGAAAAAAAAAAAAAACAAAAACCAAACCCCACCCCAAAAAAGGCCCCCCGGGGGG